>JARLGR010000214.1 GCA_031292665.1 Mycobacterium sp.
GCTGTCGGTGCACGTCCAAGCCGCCTATCATCGTCATCAGTGGGACCTCCTCGAGTTCCTGAAACCATTTTTCCGACGCCCAACAATCATCGAGCGTCTGAGCCGAGGGGGTCCCCAACACATGTCATCTCACAGCGACAATTTCGCCGATTCGCGGAGCGCCAAGACGCGTTGGTGGATTCGGTGCTCGGTGGAGCGCGGGATGCCCCTCGGCCCGTACACGCCTCGCCTGATTCGGCGCACTCTGTCGCGTCCCATCTCCCAACGCAGGGCATCCGAAACCGCTTTCGATGCCCTGCCGCGAACGCTAAAGCCCTGCCGGTTGAGTGCATCGATCATCTCGGCAACGGTGGCCGGTCCGTTGTGGGCAAGGTGCATCGTGAGCATGTAACGCAGCTCGATCCCATGAATGGTCATCAGCGGACAGTCCCATACCGGTCTGACAACCCTTGCAATTGTCGCTGCGAGGCGGGCAAAAACAGTGCCGCCTGCACGCGGAGACAGGTGAGGCGGATGTGACTGAACGGACGGGCGCACGCAGATGTCGCTGCGAGGCGGGCAAAAATAGTGCCGCCCGCCGGTGAGACAGGTGAGGCGGATGTGACTCAGCCCGCGATGGACAGCACGATGCCGTCCAGGATGTCGTGCTCGCTGACGGTCAACTCGTCGATGCCGGCGCGGGTACGCAGCTCGCGCGCCAGTTCCTCGACCACGATCGCGCCGCCGCCGATGACGTCGGCGCGTCCTTCGTGCATCGGCCCCAGCGCGGCGCGCTGGGCTCGCGTCATGCCGATCAGCCGTTCGCACACCGCCAGCAGATCGCTGCCGGCGACACGCGAAAGGTGAATGGCCGCAGAATCATACGTCGTCATGTTGTGAGCCAGCGCCGATAGCGTGGTCATCGTTCCGGCGACTCCCACCCAGGTTCGCGCCCCTTCGACGGGCACCACCCCCAGCGCTACGTCGAGCCGCTCACGCACCACCTGCCGTGCCGCCGCAATTTCCTCCGGCGTGGGCGGATCCGAATGCAGACAGCGTTCAGTCAGCCGGACACAGCCGATGTTGGCCGAGTAGCTCGCCTTCACCTTCCCCGCACCGAGCACGATCTCCGTCGATCCGCCGCCCAGGTCAACAACGACGAAAGGCGCCTGCGCGCTGTCCAATTCACCGACAGCACCCCGGAAGGACAGCTCAGCCTCCTCCGTACCGGTGATCACCTCCGCCACGGCCCCTGGAACTACAGCGCCCAGCACGTCGGACGTCATCGCGAAGAACTCGTCGCGATTGGCGACATCACGCGCGGCCGACGTGGCCACCATCCGCACCAGCTCGACGCTGTGCGCTTTGAGCAGAGAAGCGTAGTCGGACAACGCGGCCCGAGTCCGGGCGATCGCATCCCTCGCAAATTGTCCCGTCGCGTCCACCCCCTGACCCAGCCGCACGATCCGCGTCTCGCGATGCACGTCGTGCAGCCGGCCCCCGCCCGCATCGGCGATGAGCAACCGAATCGAGTTGGTGCCGCAGTCGATTCCCGCGACCCGGCTCACCATTGGCCCGCCACCAGCACGCCGGCCACTACGGGGTCGGACGCCAGCACAGCCAGCGCCTCATCGCCGAGCGGGTTAACCCCCCGCCCCTTGGCCAGCGAGTGCGCGATCAGTACGTGCAGGCACTTGACCCGGTCCGGCATGCCGCCGGCGGAAAACGTCGTTCCCAGAGGCTCAATCGCGTCACGCTCGGCCAGATACGACTGGTGGGCTCGCCGATACGCGGCCGCCAAATCGACGTCCACGCGCAACCGTTCGGTCATTTCCCGCATCAACCCCGTCGTCTCGAGGCGGCTCGCGGCCGCGGTCAACACAGGATGCGTGAGGTAGTACAGCGTCGGAAACGGCGTGCCGTCGGGAAGCTTCGGCGCCGTCTTCACCACGGCGGGTTCGCCGTTGGGACAGCGGTAAGCGATCGCCAGCACGCCGCGCGGCTCCCGCCCCAGCTGACGCGCCACCACCTCGAGGTCGGCACGATCAACCACCGGGACCCGCGGGGTTCGGAGCGCCCGGCGGCTCGGAACCGGGCGGCCCCGGTTCGGCCGGAGCGGGCGGAAGTTCTGACGGCGGCGCCGGCGGCAGGTGCGGGGCGTCGGCGATGGTGTGCCACAAGGCGGTGTACCACGGCTCGTTGTTGGCCGGTTTGCCCGTCTGGTCGCCCGGTTGAGGGGACATCGCCGTCGTCGGCGGAAGCTGGACCTGGAACGGAATGTCTCCCGGCATAACGAAGCCGAGCCGCTCACGCGCCTGCGCCGCAATGTAGGCGGGATCGGCGAGTTTGCCCTTCTTCTGCTCGAGGTCGGCGATCTGACGGCGCAGCGCGGCCTCGCTGGCGGACAACTGCTGCATCTCGGTGCGTTGGGCGAAGTAGGTGCGCACCGGGCCCGCGATGGTCAGCGTCAGCACGCAGACGACCGCGGCCAGCACCGCCGCCCGCCGGGCCGTAAAGCCCAGCCGCTGTTCGGACCGCAGCTCCACGGATTCGGCGGCCTGCCGCTTGATGGGTTCGACGACATGCTCTTGCAGCGTGCGCGTCGTAGTCCGGCCGGCGGTCTGCGCAGGCTTCGAGGAGGGCTTGGAACGACGGCGCCGGACCGAATCGCCGCCTTTACCCGGGCGCGGTGCCGGGGAGCGCCGTTTCGGTTCGGGCTTGGCTCCCAACCTATTTCCACCTATTTCGAGTCCACGGCGAACCGCGGAAATGCGAGATCGCCGGCGTAGCGGGCGGCGTCGCCGAGCGCTTCCTCGATGCGCAACAGCTGGTTGTATTTGGCGACGCGTTCGCTGCGGGCGGGCGCGCCGGTCTTGATCTGCCCGCTGCCGACGGCCACCGCGAGGTCGGCGATCGTGGTGTCTTCGGTCTCGCCGCTGCGGTGGCTGATCATCGTGCGGTAGCCGCTGTGGTGGGCAAGCGCGACGGCGTCGAGCGTCTCGGTCAATGTGCCGATCTGATTCACCTTGACCAGCAATGCGTTTGCCACGCCTTTTTCGATGCCCTCCTCGAGGCGCTCGGGGTTGGTGACGAAGATGTCGTCGCCGACGATTTGCACCCGGTCGCCGATGACAGCCGTCAGCGCCGCCCAACCGCCCCAATCGCCTTCGAACAGCGGATCTTCCAGCGATACCAGCGGATACGAGCCGAGCAGGCCGGCGTAGAACTCCGTCATCTGCTCGGCGGTTCGGGTCGCGCCCTCGAAGTTGTAGCCGGTGCCGACGGCGTAGAACTCATTGGCCGCCGCATCGATGGCCAGAGCCACGTCGGTACCCACCCTCAGGCCCGCCGACTCGATGGCCGCGCTGATCAGGTCCAGCGCCGCGGTGGTGCCGGCGACATCCGGGGCGAAGCCGCCCTCGTCCCCCAGGCCGGTGCTCAACCCTTGCTTCTTCAGCACCGACTTGAGCGCGTGGTACACCTCGGCACCCCAGCGCAGCGCCTCGGCGAAGCTCGGCGCGCCGATCGGCGCCACCATGAACTCCTGGATGTCCACCGCGGTGTCGGCGTGCGCACCCCCATTGAGGATGTTCATCATCGGCACCGGCAGGATGTGCGCGTTCGGCCCGCCGATGTAGCGGAACAGCGGCAGATCGGCAGAGTCGGCGGCCGCCTTCGCCACGGCCAGCGAGACGCCCAGCATGGCGTTGGCGCCCAACCTGGACTTGTCCGGGGTGCCGTCGAGGTCGACGAGCGCCTGGTCCACCAGCCGCTGATCGTCGGCGTTGAGGCCGATCACGGCCGGACCGATCTCGTCGAGCACGGCCTGCACCGCCTTCTGGACGCCTTTGCCGCCGTAGCGGTCGCCGCCATCGCGTAACTCGACGGCCTCGTGCTCCCCCGTCGACGCGCCGGACGGCACTGCTGCCCGGGCAAAGGTTCCGTCGATCAGGGCTATCTCGACCTCGACCGTCGGGTTGCCGCGGGAATCGAGAATCTCGCGGGCTCCGACCTGCTCGATAATCGGCACTGGGGTTCTCCTTGCGTCCTAGCCGATACGTGGGCGTCATGTGGCGTGCGCTGGCCCGGCTCGCCGCAGCAAGCTCACGGGCAGCCCCGGGCCGCCCTTAGCGTACGGCCTGGGTCAGCGATCCATCCTGCTACAGCGGGTGACCCGCCGCGTAGGCGGTCGCCCAGTCGCGGACCGCCCGCGCGTAAACACCGGAGTTGTTGTAGGCCCGCAGCGCAGTGATCCACCCGCGGCGTGTCGCGAGATCCTTGCCGCGCCAACACAGATAACCCGCCGCCGAGAGCGCCGCATCGTCGATGTTGTCCGGGCTGACGCGGCCGTCGTTGTGAGCGTCGACACCGTACAGCCGCCACGTCTCGGGAATGAACTGCATCGGTCCCATCGCGCGCGCGAGCCCGTCGTCGTGCATCGTGTCCTCGTCGACAATGCGCAGGTTGCCGCCGCTGCCGTCGAGGCGGACGCCCCGGATGGGGGGACTCACATCGCCGTTGGGCGACAGCGTCGCGCCACGATAGGTGCCGTGGTGGCTTTCCACCTGCCCGATGCCCGCCAGTGTGGTCCACGCGATATGGCACTTCGGGTTCTCCACCTCGGCCACCCGCGCGGCGTACGCGTATGCCTCCAGCGCGATGACCGGGATCTCCAGCGCTGCCGACCGCTGTTCGGCCCATCCTCGCAATTGGTCCGCGGGGCGCCCGCTGGCGTGCGTGTTCACCGGCGGCACCGGGTCCCCGGCCGGCGGCGGGACGCCCTCCGGGATGAACAGGCTGAGCTGCCAGGTGCAGCTGGAAGCCAGGAGCATCGCGGTCGCGCCGATCACGGCGGCCGCGCGCAACCAACGCCTCGGCGACACCATGCTCCCTAAACTCCCTACACCAACTGCATCTCAACCATCGTCCCATGGGTTTCGGAACTACCGGGTCGCGTCGGGACTCAACCGCGTGCAAAAAACGACGGTTCCAGCTAATGGTCGATTAGCTGGAACACACTTTGGCTAGCAAAGTCGAACCAACGCACACCATTGGGATTGGCAACCTCATGCGCGATATTACCTACGCTCGAACGGCCAAACCGGCAAACAATCGGACAGTCGCTGCCGAAAAGAACGGAAATTGTCCGGCCCATCGTCGTCACGGGGGGTGTTTTCGAGCTCCCCGGGCGTCGGCGTGCCCGTCGGCGCCGGCGGCGGAATCGCCCGACGGCCAGTGCTCACGCCACTCCCCCTCGGTGATCTGGCCGAGCGGGATTACGTCGAACTCCTCTGGGACGCTGGCCCCGTGGCGTGTGGCTGCGATCGCCCGCTCGACGGTGCGGACCGTATCGACGAACTCCAGAACCGCGCCGCGCAGGGTACTTTCCGCATCGAGATCCGCCGAAACGGAGATTGCGGTGATGTCGGCGGGGATCAGGTCGGCCGGCAGCCCGGCTTTTGTGGCACGCGCAATCGCCTTCTGCGCCAGCGCCAGTGCCGGTTGACCGGTGTGGACGTCGTCCATCACGGAGTTACGCGGCTTCTCGGCCGCTTTGCGCTCCTCCCACTGGGCCAGCTGCTCCTCGAGCGAAATCGATTGGCCCGCAAGCACACCTGGTACGCGGTTACCCAGCTTTCGCATCAGTGCGACGGCGACGTCGTCGATGGTGAAGGCGTGCTGCGGTGCATCCTCTGCGATGCGGGCATGGAACAGCACCTGCAGCAACACGTCCCCGAGTTCCTCGCGCAGTTGGTCGGTGTTGCCGCTGCGGACCGCGTCCAACAGCTCGTACGTCTCCTCCAACAGGAATTTGCGCAACGAGTCGTGGGTCTGCTCGCTCTCCCACGGCCCGGCGGTGCGCAGCTTGTCCATCATCGCGACGGCGTCGACGAGCCGTTCGCCACGAGGCGTGTCGGGCGCCGAGATCAGGCGCGCTCCGGCCGCCAATCGAGCGGTGACCGCGGGGTGGTCTGGGTCGGAGGACAGCAGCACCGGGGCGTCGCCGCCGGAGTGCACCGGACGCGCCGCGGGCAACGACCATGGCACCGCGACGGGCATCTCCTCGGTGTATTGCACCTCGCCGCTGAGGTGCTCGATGGCCTCGACGGGCACCAGCGACGGGCGGCGGGGGTCGAACAAGACGACGATCATCGCGCCCGCCGCTCCTCACGCGGCATCGCTGACGCACTCGTCGTACCCACGTCTGTCTGCGGTTCACCCTGCAGCGCGGTCACCAGGTTGGCCACCATCTGCACCAATTCGACGTCGCGGATGCGGGGCGCGCCCCCCAAACTTTTGGAGCCGCCGGCCCGGGGAATCGGCACCTGCACCGTGGCCGCGGTGGCGCGGTAGCTCGCGGCCGGGTACATCCGCTTAAGGCGCACCTGGGCCGAGTCCGGCAGCGTCAGCGGCGAGAGCCGCACCGTCGCCGCCGACGCCACCGAGACCTCGGTGATGCCGGCGGCGCGGCACACCAGCCGCAACCGCGCGACCGCCACCAGCCGCTCGGCCGGCTCGGGCAGCGCGCCGTACCGGTCGATGAGCTCCTCGACGACGGCGCCGACGGCCGCGTCGTCGGCGGCCGCGGCCAGGCGCCGATAGGCCTCCAGTCGCAACCGGTCGCTGGCGATGTAGTCCGGCGGCAGGTGCGCATCCACGGGCAGGTCGATCCGCATGTCCTTGGGCTCCTCGGCCGTCGTGACGGTTGTGCCGTCCGTCGCGGCCCGGTACGCCGCTCGATATGCTTCAACGGCCTCGCCGACCAGCCGGACGTACAGGTCGAAGCCCACCCCGGCGACGTGACCGGACTGCTCGACACCGAGCACGTTGCCGGCGCCGCGGATCTCGAGATCCTTCAGCGCGATCGCCATGCCCGCGCCCAGCTCGTTGTTCTGCGCGATCGTCGCCAACCGGTCGTAGGCGGTCTCGGTCAGCGACGTGTTGGGCTGATACAGGAAGTAGGCGTACCCGCGCTCGCGGCTCCGTCCGACCCGGCCGCGCAGCTGATGCAACTGCGAGAGCCCGAAGGTGTCGGCGCGCTCGACGATCAGCGTGTTCGCGTTGGAAATGTCGAGTCCCGTCTCCACGATCGTGGTGCACACCAGGATGTCGTATTCGCGGTTCCAGAATCCCTGCACGGTGCGTTCCAGCCGGGCCTCGGGCATCTGGCCGTGCGCGACGACGATCCGCGCCTCGGGCACCAGCTCGCGCAGGCGCGCGGCGGCCCGGTCGATCGTGCTGACCCGGTTGTGCACGTAGAAGGCCTGCCCGTCGCGCAGCAGCTCGCGCCTTAACGCGGCCGCGACCTGCTTGTCGTCCTGTGGGCCGACGTAGGTCAGCACGGGGTAACGCTCTTCGGGCGGCGTCAGGATCGTCGACATCTCCCGGATCCCGGCCAGGCTCATCTCCAGCGTGCGCGGGATGGGAGTGGCGCTCATGGTCAGCACGTCGACATGGGTGCGCAGCGACTTGATGTGCTCCTTGTGCTCGACGCCGAAGCGCTGCTCCTCGTCGACCACGACCAGGCCCAGATCCTTCCAGCGCACCCCGGTCTGCAGCAGCCGATGTGTCCCGATCACGATGTCCACGTTCCCGTCGGCCATGCCCTCGAGCACGACGCGGGACTCCGCGGGGTCGGTGAACCGCGACAGCCCCTTGACGGTCACCGGGAAGCCGCCCATCCGGTCGGTGAAGGTTTGCAGGTGCTGGTCGGCCAGCAGCGTCGTCGGCACCAGCACGGCCACCTGCTTGCCGTCCTGGACCGCCTTGAACGCGGCCCGCACCGCGATCTCCGTCTTGCCGTAGCCGACGTCACCGCAGACGACCCGATCCATGGGGATCGGTTTTTCCATGTCGGTCTTGACTTCGGTGATGGCGGTGAGCTGATCGACGGTCTCGGTGAAGCCGAACGCGTCTTCCATCTCGGCCTGCCACGGGGTGTCCGGCGCGAAGGCGTGTCCGGGGCTGGCCTGGCGCTTGGCGTACAGCGCCACCAGCTCGCCCGCGATCTCGCGCACTGCGCGGCGGGCCTTGGTCTTGGTGTTGGCCCAGTCGCTGCCGCCGAGCCGGCTCAGCGCCGGCGCCTGCCCGCCGACGTACCGCGACAACTGGTCGAGCGAGTCCATCGGGACATACAGCTTGTCTGTGCTTCTTTGGCCGCCACCCGCTTTCTTGCTCGAGGCGTATTCCAACACGAGGTACTCGCGCCGGGCACCCCCGACGGTGCGCTCGACCATCTCCACGAACCGGCCGATGCCGTGCTGGTCGTGCACCACCAGGTCGCCGGCGGTGAGCGCCAGCGGGTCGACGGTGTTGCGCCGCTTGGCCGCCAGCCGCTTGCCCTCGACGGCCGAGGCCCGGCTGCCGGTCAGGTCGGTTTCGGTGATGACGACGAGGTTGGCGCCCTCGACGATGACACCCTCGTGCAGCGGGCCCTTGAGCACGCCGACAACCCCTTGCTTGGGTGCAGCACCGCATTCCAACATCGCGGCAGGTGTGTCGGATTCGGCGAGCCGCTCCACCACCCGGTGGGCGGTTCCGGCTCCGGGCGTGACGACGACGGCGCAGCCGCCGGTCGCGACGTGGGCGCGCAGCATCGCGAAGATGCCCTCGATGTCGTGCTGATGTCCCCGGGCCGACGGGGACGGCCGGACCTCCAGCTCCATCGCCGACTCGTCCGACAGCTGGCTCAACGTCCACCACGGGTGACCGGAGCGGGCCGCCGCCGCCTGCACGTCGTCCAGTTCGGCGAAACCAGAGCCGCCGAGCTGCT
Source organism: Mycobacterium sp. (assembly GCA_031292665.1). Classification (GTDB taxonomy): domain Bacteria; phylum Actinomycetota; class Actinomycetes; order Mycobacteriales; family Mycobacteriaceae; genus Mycobacterium. The sequence continues at coordinate 8,753 of JARLGR010000214.1, forward strand.
CGACATCGACGGGCGCATCCGTGCCCAGGGCGGCGACCGACCACGACGCCTCGAGGAACTCGCGGCCGGTCTTGATCAGGTCGGCGGCCCGGGTGCGCACCTTCTCCGGGTCGCACAGCAGCACCGGCGTCCCGTCGGCGAGTTGGTCGGTCAGCAGCGCATGGTCGTCGGGCCGCAGCACCGGCAGCAGCGCCTCCATGCCGTCGACCGGGATGCCCTCGGCCAGCTTGGCCAGCATGTCGCTGACGCTGCCGGTGATGGCCGTCTCGCCCACCGAATGCCGGGCGGCCAACTGGGCGGCCCGCGCGCGCACGTCGTCGGTCAGCAGCAGCTCGCGGCAAGCGACCGCAATCAGCGTGTCGACCTCGAGCTCGGGGATCGAACGCTGATCGGCCACGGAGAACATCCGCATCTCGCTGACCTCGTCGCCCCAGAACTCGATGCGCACCGGGTGCTCGGCGGTGGGGGGAAAGACGTCGAGGATCCCTCCGCGCACGGCGAACTCGCCGCGCCGCCCGACCATGTCCACCCTGCTGTACGAGAGCTCTGCCAGCCGGGCGATCACCTCCTCGAAGGCGGCCTCCTGGCCGATGGTCAAGGTGGCCGGTTCCACCAGTCCCAGCCGCGGCGCCATCGGCTGCAGCAGCGAGCGCACGGCCGTCACGACCACCCGCAGGGGCGGGCCCAACCGGGGGTCGTCGGGGTGGGCCAACCGGCGCAGCACCATCAACCGGTTACCGACGGTGTCGACGCCGGGTGAGAGGCGTTCGTGCGGCAGGGTCTCCCAGGACGGGAAGGCCGCCACGGCGTCACCGAAGACGGCCCGCAGTTCAGCGGCGAGGTCTTCGGCTTCCCGCCCGGTCGCGGTGACCACCAGCAGCGGTCCCAGACGCGCCAGCGCGCTGGCGGCGAACAACCGCGCGCTGGCCGGACCGACCAGGCTCAATTCCGCGGGTCCAGCCGCCGCGCGGTCGATCAGCCGCTGGAAGGTCGGTGCGGTCAGCACCAAGTCGACGAGCCCCGCTATCGGGGTTTCTGGAAGAGCAGTCCCCGGTGCGGTCATGATGAATTCCATTCTAGGGGCCCGCGAAAAGCGCAGTAGCCCGTCAATTTCGAGCCCGGCGCCGTCAAGGGTTCGTAAGGAAAGCGGAAGCCGGCGGCCCGCGCGCGCACGTTGGACTCATGACATTGCTGGAAATCCTGCCGTCCATCGGTCGGGCGGCTCCTCGGCGGTTCGAGTCCGCGATCTGGCCCATCACCACGCATTCCGACGACGAGGGCCGGCTGTGCGTCGGCGGGATACAGCTGGAGGAAATCGCCGACGAGTTCCATACCCCCACATATGTGATCGACGAAGCCGACTTCCGGCACCGCGCCCGCCGCTACCGCAAGGCGCTGCGCGGTGTCGGGGTCGTCTACGCCGGGAAATCGCTGCTGACCACCGCGGTCGCGCGCTGGGCGCGCGAAGAGGGCCTTGGCGTCGACGTCTGCTCGGCCGGTGAGCTGGCCGTTGCCCTGGCCGGCGGGGTGGACCCGGCGCGCATCGTCATGCACGGCAACGCCAAATCGCCGGACGAGTTGCGCGACGCGGCGCGGGCCGGCGTCGGTCGCATCGTGCTGGATTCCTGCATCGAGATCGCCTACCTCGCCGGCGTGGCCCGCCGGCGCCAGCCGGTGCTCATCCGGGTGACCCCCGGTATCGACATCCACGGACACCGCGCCGTCACCACCGGAATCAGCGACCAGAAGTTCGGGTTCAGCCTCGCCGGTCACCACGCCGCGGACGCCGTCAAGCGGGTCCTGGCGCACCCGATCCTCGACCTGGTCGGACTGCACTGCCACATCGGCTCCCAGGTCACCGACGCCGCCCTCTACGGGGAGGCAATCCACCGGATGATCGCCGCCATGGCCGACGTCCGCACGGCTCACGGCATCATCCTCACCGAGCTCAACATCGGCGGCGGCCACGGTATCCCCTATGTCGCTGGCGACAAAGAGCTCAACCTCGACGAGCTGGCCCGCGTCATCGAGGACGCGCTGGACGAGGCCTGCGCCGCCGAACATTTCCCCCGGCCGAAGGTCGTGGTGGAACCGGGCCGCGCGATCAGCGGCCGGGCCGGTGTGACCCTTTACCGCGTGTGCTCGGTCAAGACGCAACCGGGCGGCCGCACCTTCGTCGCCGTCGACGGCGGGATGAGCGACAACCCGAGGGTGTCGCTGTACGGCGCCCAGTACACCGTCGCCCTGGCCAACCGGCACTCGTTGGCGGCCAAACAGGTTGTCACCGTGGCCGGCCGGCACTGTGAAGCCGGCGACGAGATCGCCCGCGACATTGAGCTACCCGCCGACGTGCACCCTGGCGACCTGCTGGCCGTGGCCTGCAGCGGCGCCTACCACCACAGCATGGCGTCGAACTACAACATGGTCGGCCGCCCGCCCCTGGTGGCGGCCAACAACGGGCGGGCTCGCGAACTGGTTCGCCGCGAGACGATCGCGGACCTACTGGCGCGCGACTGCGGCTAGTGGTGAGTGCAAGCGCCGCGTAGCGGGGCGCAGCAGCTCACCACCATCGGCTAGTAGTGGCTACTCGTCCTGCAGCCGCGGGTCGGCCTCCAGATGCGTCAAGCCGTTCCACATCAGGTTGACCAGGTGCGCTGCGACCACTTCTTTCTTGGGCTCGCGCGTGTCCAGCCACCACTGCGCCGTCATCGACACCGATCCCACCAGCGCCTGCGCGTACAGCGGCGCCAGATCCGGGTCCAGGCCGCGGCGGGCGAAGTCCCCGGCCAAAATCGAGCTGACCTGGCTGACGGCGTCGTTGAGCAGGCTGGAGTAAGTGCCCGAGCTGATGGCGGCCGGCGAGTCGCGGATCATGATCCGGAAGCCGTCGGTGCGTTCTTCGACGTAGGTGAGCAGCGCCAGCGCGACCCGCTCGACCCGCACCCGGGACCGGTTGTTGGTCAGCGACGAGGTGATGCCGTCCAGCAGCGCCGACATCTCGCGGTCGACGACGACGGCGTACAAGCCCTCCTTGCCGCCGAAATGCTCGTAGACGACCGGCTTGGACACGTTGGCGCGCTGCGCGATCTCCTCGATCGAGGTCCCTTCATACCCGCGCTCAGCAAACAGCGAGCGGGCGATGCCGATGAGTTGCTGTCGGCGCTCGCTACCGGTCATCCGGGCGCGCGGCGCGCGTACCTCTTTGTCCGGCCCTTTATCCAGCACAGCCACGCAACCAGCGTATCGGTTCGCCCGCGTCGGACATCCCCGTTTGCCTCGACCCCCACGACCGGCCGCACACCGTCTAAAGTCACATGGTGGCGCGGCCCCGTCCGATCGTCGGGGGCTGCGATCCGTCGTGGTGTAATCGGCAGCACATCAGATTTTGGTTCTGAGAGTTCAGGTTCGAGTCCTGGCGACGGAGCGTGGCCCTTTGCCGCGAGCGTGCATGAAATGACACGCTGGACGGCGTGTCGGCGTACCGACACGCACGTTCGCGCCGAAGGTTGAGGAGGGTTGATGTCGTTTCGTGGTGACACCGCGGTCCTGGTTCTCGCGGCCGGACCCGGCACCCGGATGCGGTCAGACACCCCGAAAGTGCTGCACACCATTGCCGGCCGCAGCATGTTGTCGCATTGCCTGCACGCCATCGCCAAGGTGGCGCCCCAGCACCTTGTCGTGGTCCTGGGCCACGACCACCGGCGCGTCGCGCCGCTGGTCGACGAACTGGCCGGCGCCCTCGGACGCACGATCGACGTGGCCCTGCAGGATCGACCACTGGGCACCGGCCACGCGGTCCGCTGCGGCCTGTCCGCCCTGCCCGATGACTACGCCGGCATCGTCGTCGTCACCTCGGGCGACACCCCGCTGCTCGACGCCGACACCCTGGCCGGTCTGATCGCCACGCACGGCGCGGCAGGGCCCGACCGCGGGGCCACCGTCACGGTGCTGACCACGACGCTCGACGATCCGTCCGGGTACGGCCGCATCCTGCGCACCCAGGACAACGCGGTTACGGCGATCGTCGAACACGCCGACGCGACGCCCTCCCAGCGCGAGATCCGCGAGGTCAACGCCGGGGTCTACGCCTTCGACATCGCGGCGCTGCGCTCGGCGCTGAGCCGGCTGAGCTCAAACAATGCCCAACAGGAGCTCTACCTGACCGACGTCATCGCCATCCTGCGCGGCGACGGCCACACCGTGCACACCCAGCACGTGGACGACGGCGCGCTGGTGGCAGGCGTCAACAACCGCGTCCAGCTGGCCCAGCTGGGCGCCGAGCTCAATCGCCGGATCGTCGCCGCACACCAGACGGCAGGTGTCACCATCGTCGATCCGGCCACCACCTGGATCGACGTCGACGTGACGATCGGACGCGACACCGTTGTCCACCCCGGGACCCAGCTGCTGGGCCGCACTCAGATCGGCGGTCACTGTGTGGTGGGCCCGGACACCACCCTGACCGACGTGGCCGTCGGCGACGGCGCGTCGGTGGTCCGCACCCACGGCATGTCGTCGTCGATCGGCGCCGACGCGACGGTCGGGCCGTTCGCCTACCTGCGGCCTGGCACGGTGCTGGGCGAGGACGGCAAGCTCGGCGCGTTCGTCGAAACCAAGAACTCCACGATCGGACCGGGCACCAAGGTCCCGCATTTGACGTACGTCGGCGACGCCGACATCGGGGAGCACAGCAACATCGGTGCCTCCAGCGTGTTCGTCAACTACGACGGCGAGTCCAAACGGCGCACCACGATCGGCTCCCACGTGCGCACGGGATCGGACACCATGTTCGTCGCGCCGGTGACGGTCGGCGACGGCGCCTACACCGGCGCCGGCACGGTCGTGCGGAACGACGTCCCACCGGGCGCGCTGGCGGTGTCGGCGGGGCCGCAACGCAACATCGAAGGCTGGGTGCAGCGCAAGCGGCCGGGCAGCGCGGCCGCTCAGGCGGCAGAGCAGGCTCGGCAATCCGAAACCGATCAGACGCCGTGAAACCGCGACCCGGCAACCCGGCGGCACATCCAGGCCCATCGCTTCGTACGATGGGTTTTTCGATTCCTTATCCCGATCCCGATACGGCGAGGGCGGTGCGTTGAGCCACGACTGGAGCGATAATCGCAAAAACCTGATGCTCTTCAGCGGCCGCGCCCATCCGGAGCTGGCCGACCAGGTCGCCAAAGAACTCGACGTCCACGTGACCGCGCAGGACGCGCGGGAGTTCGCCAACGGCGAGATCTTCGTGCGCTTCAACGAATCGGTGCGCGGCTGCGACGCGTTCGTTCTGCAGTCGTGCCCGGCGCCGGTGAACACCTGGCTGATGGAACAGCTGATCATGATCGACGCCCTCAAACGGGGCAGCGCGAAGCGGATCACTGCCGTCATGCCGTTCTATCCTTACGCGCGTCAGGACAAGAAACATCGTGGCCGCGAACCGATTTCGGCGCGGCTGGTCGCCGACCTACTCAAGACCGCGGGCGCCGACCGGATCGTGACCGTCGACCTGCACACCGACCAGATCCAGGGTTTCTTCGACGGGCCTGTCGACCACATGCGCGGACAGAACCTGCTGACCGGCTACATCCGGGACAACTACCCGGACGGCAACATGGTCGTGGTCTCCCCCGACTCCGGCCGGGTGCGCATCGCCGAGAAATGGGCCGATGCCCTGGGTGGCGTGCCACTGGCCTTCATCCACAAGACTCGTGATCCGCGCGTCTCCAACCAGGTGGTGTCCAACCGCGTCGTCGGCGAAGTCTCCGGTCGCACCTGTGTCCTGATCGACGACATGATCGATACCGGCGGCACCATCGCCGGCGCGGTCAAGCTGCTGCGCGACGACGGCGCCAGCGACGTGATCATCGCGGCGACCCACGGAGTTCTGTCCGACCCGGCCGCCGAGCGCTTGGCGTCGTGCGGCGCCCGGGAGGTGATCGTCACCAACACGCTCCCGATCGGTGAGGGGAAGCGCTTCCCTCAACTGACGGTTTTGTCCATCGCGCCGCTGGTGGCCAGCACCATTCGGGCGGTGTTCGACAATGGCTCGGTGACGGGGCTTTTCGACGGGGACGCCTAGATGGCTTCCGGTACCGGCGATGCCGTCGTCTACCACAACCCGAAATGCAGCACCTCCCGCAAGACGCTTGACCTGTTGCGCGACCACGGTCTTGAGCCGAACGTCGTCCAATACCTGAAGACCCCACCGTCTCGGGATGAGTTGGTGCGGCTGATTCGCGACGCGGGCATCGACGTGCGCACCGCGGTGCGCAGGCGCGAATCACTCTATGCCGAACTGAATCTCGCTGATGCCAGCGATGAACAGCTGCTCGACGCCATGGCCGAACATCCGATCCTGATCGAGCGTCCGTTCGTCGTAACGCCGAAGGGCGCCCGGCTGGCCAGGCCCATCGACGCGGTCCGCGAAATTCTGTGAGGCCGCTCGGCGACGATGCGGGCCGGAACGGCGTGAAGTGGGGGTACCACCCGCTTGCGGGGGCAAGCCGGGCAATCCAGGCTGGGCTGCCGGCCGCTGCCGCGGTCGTAGCGCTGGCGCTGTCCGTGGTGGCCTGCGAACCGAAAGCGCCCGATTATCAGTCGATCTGGTCGAAGAGTTCGACGGCCACCACCACCACCACGACGACCGGCAAGCCCGTCCCGCTGTCGCAGTACCTGCAAAACGTCGGCGTCACCGGGCAGCAGGTGGCGCCGGGCAGCCTGACCGATCTGAACGTGTCGATACCGACACCACCGGGCTGGTCGCCGGCGAACAATCCCAACATCAGGCCGGAGACCGTGATGATCTCCAAGGGCGGCAAGTACCCGACGGCAAGGCTGGTGTTGTTTAAGCTGCAAGGGGACTTCGACCCGGCTCAAGTCATCAAGCATGGCAATGACGATGCCCAGTTGTTCGAGAACTTCCGGCAGTTGGACGCCTCGACGGCGGACTACAACGGCTTTCCGTCGTCGGAGATCCAGGGCAGCTACGACCTCGACGGCACGCGGCTGCACAGTTGGAACCGGATCGTCATACCCACCGGGGCGCCGCCCGCCAAGCAGCGGTACCTGGTGCAGCTGACCATCACCAGCCTGGCCGACCAGGCCGTCGCACAGTCCTCCGACATCGAGGCGATCATCCACGGATTCGTCGTCGCGGCGAAGTAGCCGCGCCACTAGGCTGTCCAGCCATGACCAACTGGACCGCCGCCGATCTGCCGTCGTTCGCGGGGCGCACCGTCATCGTCACCGGCGCCAATAGTGGGCTGGGTGCGGTGACGGCCCGCGAGCTGGCCCGCACCGGCGCCGCGATCATCATGGCCGTTCGCAACACCGGCAAGGGCGAGGCCGCCGCGAGGCAGCTGCCCGGCTTCAAAACCGGCGAAGTGGAGGTGCGCGAACTCGACCTGCAGGATCTGTCGTCGGTGCGCCGGTTCGCCGAAGGCGTGGACAAGGCGGATGTACTGATCAACAACGCGGGCATCATGGCCGCCCCGTACGCGCTGACCGTCGACGGCTTCGAGAGCCAGTTCGGCACCAACCATCTCGGTCATTTCGCGCTGACGAACCTGTTGCTGCCCAAGCTCACCGACCGCGTCGTCACGGTGTCATCGATGGCGCACTGGGCCGGCCGCATCAATCTCGACGACCCGAACTGGAAGTCGCGGCGGTACTCCCCGTGGCTGGCCTACGGCCAGTCGAAGCTCGCGAACCTGCTTTTCACCAGTGAGCTGCAGCGCCGACTCGAGGCGTCGGGTTCGCCGCTGCGCGCCCTGGCGGCGCACCCCGGCTACTCGCACACCAACCTGCAAGGCGCCTCGGGCCGCAAGCTCGGCGACGCCATGATGTCGGCCGTCACCCGGGTGGTGGCCACCGACGCCGACTTCGGCGCCCGGCAGACGTTGTACGCGGCGTCGCAGGACTTGCCGGGCAACACGTTCGTCGGCCCCAGGGGCGGCTACCTCGGACGCACGCAACCGGCGTGGCGCAGCCGCCGGGCGCAAGACCCGGCCATGGCCGCGGCGCTCTGGGAACTGTCCGAACAACTCACCGGCGCCGCGTTTCCCCTCTGACCCGCCCGACCTCAGCGGTCACATCCGCCACAGGAGTCTCCCGAGGAGTCGGTGCTGGTTTTGCCCACCTTCAAGCGACTGTGCGGCGCTTTTCCGTCGCTGCGAGGCGGGCACATCGAACGTCGCCTCCGCCGGCAACTCCTGGGGCGCATGTGACGAACGCCGATTACCGCTGCGCCGCGCGCATGCGCTAACCTGACCAGGCGTCACGGCGAGGGTGGCTGGCTAGGCACCGTTATCGACGGAGACCGACTTATTGTCGCGACCCCGGCCGTGCCCCGAAACAGGTGCCGAGCACACAGGAGGCGACAGATGGCCAAGTCAGCAGTCAACCAATTGAAGGTCGCGGTGCGAACCGAGACCGGCAAGGGCGCGTCCCGGCGGGCCCGCCGCGACGGCAAGATTCCCGCCGTCCTCTACGGTCACGGCGCCGATCCACAGCACCTGGAGCTGCCGGGACACGACTACGCGGCCGTGCTGCGGCACGCGGGCGCCAACGCGGTGCTGACCCTCGACATCGAGGGCAAGGAGCAGCTGGCCCTGACCAAGGCGCTCGACATCCACCCGATCCGCCGCAGCATTCAGCACGCCGACCTGCTGGTCGTGCGCCGTGGCGAAAAGGTCGTCGTGGAGGTCTCCGTGGTCGTCGAGGGCCATGCCGGACCCGACACCCTGGTCACCCAGGAAACCAATCACATCGAGATCGAGGCCGAGGCCATGTCGATCCCCGAGCAGTTGACGGTGTCCATCGAGGGCGCCCCACCGGGCACCCAGTTCACCGCGGGACAGGTCCAGCTGCCGAAGGGCGTCAACCTGATCTCCGACCCGGAGCTGCTGGTGGTCAACGTGGTCAACGCCCCGACCGCCGAGGAGCTCGCGGAAGAGGGCTCGGGCGAGACGCCGACCGCGGAGCCGGAAGCAGAGGCGGAGCCCGAGGCCGAGGCCGGGGCCGAGTAGGCGGGACACAACGTGGCCGAGCCGTTGCTGGTCATCGGCCTGGGCAATCCCGGAGACAACTACGCCCGCACCCGGCACAACCTCGGGTTCATGGTGGCCGACCTGCTCGCCGCGCGGCTGGGCTCGAAGTTCAAGGCGCACAAGCGGTCCGGCGCCGGGGTCGTCAGCGGAAGGTTGGCCGGCCACTCAGTGGTGGTGGCCAAGCCGCGCTGCTACATGAACGAGTCCGGCCGCCAGGTCGGGCCGCTGGCGAAGTTTTATTCGGTGTCGCCGGCCGACATCGTCGTCATCCACGACGACCTCGACCTGGACTTCGGCCGCATCCGGCTCAAGATCGGCGGCGGCGAAGGCGGCCACAACGGGCTGCGTTCGGTGGCTTCGGCGTTGGGCACCAAGGACTTTCAGCGCATCCGCATCGGCATAGGCCGTCCGCCCGGACGCAAGGACCCCGCGTCGTTCGTGTTGGAGAACTTCACCGCCGCCGAGCGCGCCGACGTCCCCACGATCTGCGAGCAGGCGGCAGACGCCACCGAGTTGCTCATCGAACTCGGGCTAGAACCCGCGCAGAACCGCGTGCACGGCTGGTAGCGCACCTGGGCCCGTCCAGCGTGGGCCTCATGGACGACTTTCGACGTGTGGACGTTCCGATCCCACACGCTCGACGCAGAACCGACGCTAGGTGATCAGGGTTACCGAAGTGGACCGGCGCAGCTTGCCCGACGGCGTCTTCGGGATCGTGCCGGGGCCCAGCACCACGACGTTGCGCGGCCGCATGTCGACCTCGGCCACCACCTCGTGCGCGACCTGGTGCTCGATGCGGCGCACCTCAACCGGGTCCTGCCAGGCGTTGGACTCGACGGCGACGGCGAACGTCTCGCGTGAGTGGCCGGCATCGAGGCGCACCGCGACGGCGCAGCCGGGCCGAACCCCCTCGACGCGGCAGGCGGCCCGCTCGATGTCGGTCGGGTAGATGTTCCGGCCCGCCATGATGATGACGTCCTTGACGCGGCCGCACACCACGACGTGGCCCTCCTCGGTGAGGTAGCCGAGGTCACCGGTGTCGTACCAGCCGTGCTCGTCCTGGGCCGGGATGAAGCCGCCCATGGTGAGGTAGCCCGGCGTCAGCGACTCGCCGCGCAACTCGATGACCCCGACGCCGCGCGCGGGCATCACGTTGCCGTGCTCGTCGATGATGCGGGCCTCGAGGTCCTTGAGCAGCGGGCCGAGCGTGGCCAGCCTGCGGGTGTTGCCCTTGGTGGCGGGCACGGCGCGACGCAGGGCGGCCAGCAGGTCGGTGTCGACCTCGTCGACGACCAGGCCGGCGTTGCACTCCGAGAACGACACGGCCAGCGTGGTCTCGGCCATGCCGTAGGCCGGCAGGATCGCCGAGGGCGCCAGGCCGAACGGCTTGCCCGCATCGAGCAGGTCTTCGACGTCGGCGGGTTCGACGGGCTCGGCGCCCGACAGCGCGAAGCGCAGGGTGGACAGGTCGAAGTCGCCCGGCTTGGCCTGGCGGCGCAGCCTCTTGGCAAGCAGCGCGTAGGCGAAGTTGGGCGCCGCGGTCATGGTGCCCTTGTACTTGTCGATGAGCTTCGCCCACAGCAGCGTGTCGCGCAGGAAGTCCATCGGCGTGACCTTGACCAGCTCGGCGCCGAAGTACATCGGGATCGTCAGGAAGCCGACCATGCCCATGTCGTGGAAGCAGGGCAGCCAGCTGACCATGACGTCCTTGTCGACGTCGTACTCGGCGCCGATGAACATCGCCTCGGCGTTGGAGTGGATGTTGCGATGGGTGATCTGCACGGCCTTGGGAGAGCCGGTCGAACCGGACGTCAGCTGCATCAGCGCCAGGTCGTCCTCGCCGACGTCGACGGGGTCGATCGGATCCGATGCCAGCAGGTCGGCGGCGGTGAGGACCCTGACGCCCTTCTCCTCGAGCACGGGGATGGCGACCAGGAAGGGCTCGGAGACGATGACGGCCTTGGCCTCGATCATGCCGATTACGGTCATGGTGTCCTCGGCCCACACGACCAGGTCGGTGCGCGGCGTGGGCTGGTGCAGCATGGTCAGGCTGGCCCCGCGCATCCACAGGCCCTGGGCCGTCGGGGCGATCTCCACCGGGAAGCCGGCGAGCACGCCGACCGCATCCCCGAGGCCGATGCCGGCCGCGGCCAGACCGCCCGCGATGCGACGCGCGCGCTCGTGCACCTCGCCCCACGTCTGGCGGACGGGATTGTGGGGTTCACCGGTGACCATGCCCGTCGTCGCGGTGCGGGCGTTGCGGTACATCTTCTCGGTAAACCTGCTCACAAATACCTCCTCGGTTCCGGCATTTCTGCCAAGGCCGCAAATCTCATACTCCGCCCGCCGGGCGTCTCTTGGTAGCAGGCGCGCGAGCACAGTTGGGCCGCGGTTAGGTCTCGAAGCGGTGTTAACTCAACGACCCTACGTCCCCTGACGCGATCAGCCGGATCAGCGAAAACCGGGGCCAAACCACTCTGCCGTCCGCCCGAACGTCCGGCGGACGACGACATCGAGGGGTTCTGCTTACCGCTGTTCGTCACCGCGGATTATCTTAAACTCCTCTTAAGTAACCGCCAAACTCAGTGGCGTTTTGAGTGGGATTTCACACTTCGGTGGGCGCCGGTACCACCCGGGCGCCGGCCGCCGGCCCGTTGGCGACCCGCACCGTGCGGCAGACCCCCGCCCCCGACAACTCGGTGCCGACGTCAACCGCCGAGGCCGCCGAGGCGCACAGGAAGGCACACGTCGGTCCGGAACCGGACACGATGCCCGCCAGGGCACCGGCTTCCACGCCGGCGCGCAGGGCACGCCGCAGGCCGGGTTGCATGCTCAGGGCGGCCGCCTGCATCTCGTTGCCCAGCAGCGGCGCTAACTGCTCCGCGTCCCCCGCGGCCAACGCGGCCAATACCGGCCCCGGCCCGGCCAGCCGTTCCGGATCCCCCGCCTCCCTGAGCCGATCGAGCTCGGTGTAGACGGCCGGCGTGAGCAGCTCGCTGTCGGCGAACGCCAGCACCCAATGAAAGGTGTTGCGCGACAACACCGTAGCCAGCTCTTCACCGCGCCCGGTGCCCAACGCCGTGCCGCCGTGCAGCGCGAACGGCACGTCACTGCCCAGCCGTGCGGCAAGCGTGCGCAGATCGCGGCGCGGCACGTTGAGCTCCCACAGCGAGTTCATCGCCACCAGCACCGCCGCGGCGTCGGCACTCCCCCCGGCCATGCCGCCGGCCACCGGGATGGATTTGTCGATGAAGATCGAGACATCGGGCGCCCTGCCAACGTGGTCGGCCATCAGCTCGGCGGCCCGCCAAGCCAGGTTGCGTTCGTCGGTGGGCAGCGTGTCGGCGCCCTCGCCGACAAGCTCGAGCGACAGGACATCGGCTTCGCGGACCGTCACCTCGTCCAGCAGCGAGACGGCTTGGAAAACCGTTGTCAGCTCGTGGTAGCCGTCCTCGCGGCGATCACCGACGGCCAGGTAGAGGTTGACCTTGCCGGGCACCCGGACGGTGACCGAACCCGTGGGCACCCACTGCGCGGCGGTGTTGCCGTCAGACATTGTCAGCCACCGCAGCAGACTATCGCTGTGACACGCGAACCACACGTAACGACGCCTAACGACACCCGGAGACTCCGGTCAGCTCGCCGAAGCCTGCCCCAGCGCTGCGCCCGGGCCGGTCCCGCCGGCTCCGCGATTGCCGGAACGCTGCAACAGCCGCACGAAGTCGTCGATGGACAGCGTCTCGCCGCGACGGGCGGGGTCGATGCTGGCGGCCAGCAATCGGCTCGCCGACTCGTTGCCCGAGCCGGCCCACTCGGCGAACGCATTCCGGGACGTCTTGCGCCGCTGGCCGAACGCGATGTCCACCAACTCGAATACCCGGCGGCGGAAGGCCTCGTCGGCCGGCCAGGGCGACGTCTCGTACCGATCGATGCGGACCAACCCGGAATAGACGCGGGGAATCGGCCAAAAGACGGTCGGCGAGACCGTGCCGCACCGACGGACCCGTCCGTAAAAGCGGACCTTGACGCTGGGCACCCCGTACTCCTTGCCGCCCGGCTCCGCGGCGAGCCGTTCGGCGACCTCGGCCTGGACCATCACCGTCACCACCCGGATGGACGGGAATTCGGCGAGTAGGTGCAGCAACGCCGGTACGGCGACGTTATAGGGCAGATTTGCGACTAAGGCTGTCGGCCCTGTCGGCTCCGCGGCGAGCTCGTCACGACGCAGGGTCAAGACGTCGCGGTTGAGCACCGTCAACCGGTGAATCTCGCTGTGGGAGTGCTCGGCGATGGTCTGGGGCAGCCGCGCGGCCAGCACCGGGTCGATTTCGATGGCGGTGACCGTGGCACCGCGGTCGAGCAGCGCCAGCGTGAGGGAGCCGAGGCCGGGGCCGACCTCCAGGACGTGGTCCGACCGACCTACCCCCGCGGTCGAAACCACGCGTCGCACCGTGTTGGCGTCGTGGACGAAGTTCTGTCCGAGAGACTTCCGGGGCCGAAATTCAAGTTCTTTGGCAAGCCGCCTGATCTCGGTGCGACCGAGCAGCCGGATGGTCAGCGTGCTCCGGCTCTTCCGCTGCACACTGGCCACGCGCCCCAGCCCTGGCGCTCCCGGGTCACCTCGGCGATGGCGATCTGCTCTTCGCGAGTCGCGAGGTCCGCGCGCCCGGCGAACCGCAGCCCGCCGTTACGCTCCCAGGTGCTCTGGTCGAACTGCACGCCGCCGTAGTACCCGTTACCGGTGTTGATCGCCCAGTTCCCGCCGGCCTCGCAGCCGGCGATGCCGTCCCAGATGGATCCGTTGCTCACCGGGGGCACATCGGTGCCGGGCTTGGTGCCCACCCGCACCACGGCGTCACGGGCCGGCGCGATCACCGTGTTGGCGATCGGCAGCCGGCCGGTCTCGACACCGTTGACCAGGGCCACCGCGAAGGTCACATCCTGCGTTCCGGGGCTGCCCGGGTCCTCCACGACCTGGCGGCTCACATTCATGTCCGGGTCCTCGACCCGATGCGAAACCGGCGGCAGCGGTATCCGCTCTATGACTTGCTGAATCCGGTTGCGCGTCACCATGATCTGCATGCCGTCGGCAATCGGGGAGGTCGCGCTGGGCACCACCTGGTCGGTCTCGAGCAGGGCCGCGCCGGCGGCGCTCAGCAGCGCCCCGACGTTCGGGGCCGGCAGGTGCACCGTGCGAATGGCGCCGCCGTCGTTGATCTGAACGGTCTTGGCGCTGACGACCGGCAGCGCCATCCCCGCCAGGGGAACGCGGCTGGCGCGGGAAGCCGCGGCCGGGGCGGTGTCGGTCATCGCGAGCTGGGCCAGCGCCTCGTCCACGGTGGAGGCCGTCGTCCACACCTGCCTGGTGTCCTGGCCGTCCAGCGAGATCTGCAGTGGCCGGCCGCGCCGCAGGACGATGTTGGTGGTGTCACGGACCGCTACATCGCCGGCGGGATACAGGTCGTCGCGCTCGCCGATTGTGAACCCGTTTTCCTGGACGATGTCGATCACCCGCGACTTCATGGTCGTCACCCGCATCGCGATGCCGTCGACGTTCAACGTGACCGTCTTGCAGGCAGAGACCGCGAACCCATCGGCGAACGCCAGTACCAGAAGCAACCCTCCGACCACGAGCCGCAGCATCGGCGAAGGAGTCTGATGAAGTTTTGTCAATACACTCAAAGCGCAACCTCAGCAACCACGTCAACGAACTATTCAGCAGAAAATGACAAATGGGCCCGAGGGCCCAACCGTATGATCACAAGACGGTAACGAACCGGCCAATGTTGAGCAACTCCGACGCGCGCACTGTCAACGAAATCACCCGCCCGCCGGGTCCATTCCATAGACGCGGCGGGAATTGCTAGTGGTGATCGCCGCCAGCTCCTCTGCAGGGCGATCTACCAGCTCAGCGATCGCCCGCACGGTATAGGGCAGGCAGTAGGGTTCGTTCGCTGAGCCGCGATACGGATGCGGCGTCAAAAAAGGCGCATCGGTCTCGACCAAAAGCTGCTCCGCCGGTATCAGCCGAACGGCTTCCCGCAGGGCCCGGGCATTGCGGAAGCTCACCGTCCCGGAGAGGCTGAGCAACCACCCGGCGTCCACGCAGCGGCGGGCCATCGCGCTGTCCGATGAAAAGCAGTGGAAGATGACCACGTCGGGCGCGCCCTCGGCCGCCAGCACGTCCAGCACGTCGGCGTCGGCCTCACGGTTGTGGATCATCAGCGGCTTGCCGCACCGCTTGGCCAGGTCGATATGCCAGGCGAATGCCTCCCGCTGCACATTCGGCTCGGCGCAGCCGTCCAGGCGCCCGGGCCAGTACAGGTCCAAGCCGGTCTCGCCGACCGCCACCACCCTGTGGTGAGCCGCCAGCCGCTCGATCTCGCCGCGGGCGGCGTCGTCGAGCGCGCTGGCCCGCGTCGGGTGCAGTGCCACCGCGGCGTAGACCCGCCGGTCCCACTCGGCGGCCCGCGTCACCCAGCGCGCCGAGTCCAGGTCGTCGGCGATGGTGACCACCGCGCCCACTCCGACCGCCGCGGCGCGGTCCACGATCGCCCGCACCCCCTCGGCGTCGCGTGCGCCGCACGCGTCGAGGTGGGTATGGGCGTCGATCAACGGCGCCAACGGCTGCGGGGCGGGCGGCGCTTCTCGTTCACCGGGTCGGTTTGAGCTCACGCGGACACAATAGGGTGGACTTCCGATGAAGCCCTATTACGTCACCACCGCGATCGCGTATCCCAACGCGGCGCCGCACGTGGGTCACGCGTACGAATACATCGCCACGGACGCGATCGCCCGGTTCAAGCGGCTCGACGGCTTCGACGTGCGCTTCCTGACCGGAACCGACGAGCACGGCCTGAAAGTCGCGCAGGCCGCCGCGGCCGCGGGCATTCCGACCGCCGAGTTGGCGAGGCGCAACTCGGACGTGTTCCAGCGCGTGCAGGAGGCGCTGAACATCTCCTTCGACCGGTTCATCCGTACCACCGATCCCGACCACTACGAGGCCTCCCAGGAGATCTGGCGGCGGATGGCGGCGGCCGGTGACATCTACCTGGACAACTACTCCGGGTGGTACTCGGTGCGCGACGAACGGTTCTTCTTCGAATCGGAGACCCAGCTCCTCGAGGACGGGACCAGGGTGGCGGTCGAAACCGGCGCCGCGGTGACCTGGACCGAGGAGCGGTCGTATTTCTTCCGGCTGTCGGCCTATGCCGACAGGCTGCTCGCGCACTACGACGCCAACCCCGGCTTCATCGCCCCGGAGGTGCGGCGCAACGAGGTGATCAGCTTCGTTTCCTCGGGACTGGCAGACATCTCGATCTCGCGCACATCGTTCGACTGGGGAGTTCCGGTGCCCGACGACCCGGGCCACGTCATGTACGTCTGGGTGGATGCGCTCACCAATTACCTGACGGGCGCCGGTTTTCCGGACACCGACTCGGAGCTGTTCCGCCGCTACTGGCCAGTGGATCTCCACATGATCGGCAAGGACATCATCAGGTTCCACGCCGTGTACTGGCCGGCGTTTTTGATGTCGGCCGGGGTAGCGCTGCCGCGAAAGGTCTTCGCGCACGGGTTCTTACACCACCGGGGCGAGAAGATGAGCAAGTCGGTGGGCAACGTCGTGGACCCGGTGGCGCTGGCGGAAACCTTCGGTGTGGACCAGGTCCGCTACTTCTTGTTGCGCGAGGTGCCCTTCGGTCAGGACGGCAACTACACCGAAGAGGCCATCGTCACGCGGATCAACACCGACCTGGCCAACGAGCTCGGCAACCTGGCCCAGCGGTCGTTGTCCATGGTGGCCAAGAACCTGGGCGGCACCGTGCCCGAACCGGGCGAGTTCACCCCCGCGGACACCGAGCTGTTGACGACGGCCGACGGTTTGTTGGAGCGGGTGCGCGCCAGTTTCGACGAGCAGGCGATGCACATCGCCCTGGAGGCGATCTGGCTGGTGCTCGGCGAAGCGAACAAGTACTTCTCGGCGCAACAGCCGTGGGTGTTGCGCAAAAGCGAGTCCGAGGAAGATCAGGTGCGGTTTCGCGCCGTCCTCTATACGACGTGCGAGGTGGTCCGCATCGCGGCGCTGCTGGTTCAGCCGGTCATGCCGGAGTCGGCCGGCAAGCTGCTGGACTTGCTCGGCCAGGCCCACAGTGAACGCGCATTCGACGCCGTCGGCGCCCGGCTGGTTCCCGGGACCGCGCTGCCGCCGCCCACGGGTGTCTTCCCGCGCTACCAGGCGCCTTCTTCCGAGGATCGCGCACCGAAGTCGAACGAGCGGAGCGAACGCAGTGAGCGACGGGAGTGAGACGAGTATCAACGCTTTCCTCTGTGACTGCGAGAACTGCAATTTCTCTGCACCACAGGCGTTGTCAATGTCGAGCTGCCGAATTCGACATTGCTTCGAAGTTCGGGCCAACTCTCGGGCGCCTAGGTGACTTCTGACTCCATGATGGTTTCAGGATGGGAAGACTCGGCGAGCCGGACGTGGCGGAGAGCCTCGCGCGCAAGGAATTGGCGAAAATACTGGTATGAGGAGTCGGTAACTATGCCGGGGAGCAGGAGTTCCCACAGTTGACCGGTTCGCTTGATGAGGTTCGCCTCAACGCCCATAGCGGGAATCGCGTGGGACAGCAATCGTGTACCTAGCAAGGCACCGATGATGGACTCGCTGACAATTGCCGGGTCGAGGTCTGACCGGAGGTCTCCTTCGGCTTGTGCCCGCCGGGCCTCTGCAGCCAGCAGCTCCACCAAGCCCGTGCAGAAGCGAGTGGCCGATTCATTGAATCCGCTTAAGGCACAGGTCAATTGTTCAGCCGCGCGGGCAATTTTGTCCGATCTGAGCACGTTCCCGACCGTGAACGTGCCGTGGATCATGTTCTCGAGCGCCGGCGAAGAGGACCCACACACGTTGCGGAAGGCTCCCAGGAGCGTGTCCGAGCCTTCGTCGATGATCGCGGAAGCCAGCGATTCCTTGGAATCGAAATGGTGGTATAGGGCACCCTTGGTCATCCCCGTCCGCTCGATGATCGTGCCCCACCCAGCAGACGGGTATCCGACCTCGCCGAACACGTCGATCGCGGCATCGAGAATCTTCCGCCGGGTGGCTTCGGATCGAACCTGGCGCGCCATCGCTGCCCCACCTCCGGAGTTCCGTGGATCTGCGCTGATTCTGGATCCTGCGTCTCGTCTTTCGCGGCGAGGTCAAAGCCTACAACTTCGCCCCCCACAGCGGTCGTCAGCGTCCGACTTGCCGCGCCTGATCAAGCGGAATCCATGCCGGGAGGTTGTCCCGGGTCTCGTAGAACTTGAGGTGGCGGTCCCCCGCTCGAGACCTGCCGTGTGGTAGGTGTCGGGCGTCCGCCAAGACACACCAACAGCAAGGGGACCGCCGTGAAGAAGAGTAGCCAGATCCAGTCCGTGGACGCGACCGCCATCCCGCAGTGCGTCAGTGTGGCTGGCGATGGCGGAGATCGCCGAGAACATGCACGAGGGGCTTTTGGCCCTGGCCGTGGGTGCGGGCCTGCAGGTGATGGCGGCGTTGATGGAGGCCGACGTGAGCGCGCTGGCCGGGCCGAAGGGCAAGCATGATGCGACGCGGACGGCGGTGCGGCACGGCCGTGAGCGCGGGTCGGTGACCCTGGGCGGGCGGCGGGTGGCGATCACCCGCCCTCGGGTGCGGGCGGCCGGCGGGTCCGGTGAGCTGCCGATCGCGTCGTATGAGCTGTTCAGCTCGACTGAGATTCTGGGCAAGATGGCGATGGAGAAGATGCTGGCCGGGCTCTCGACCCGCCGCTACCCGGTCGGGCTCGAGCCGGTCGGTCAGCAGGTGGATGAATCCTGCTCTGCGACAAGCAAGTCGGCGGTCTCGCGCAAGTTTGTGGCGATGACCGAAACCGCTCTGGCCGAGCTGTTGTCGCGGGATCTGTCCGGGCTGGACCTGGTGGCGTTGATGATCGACGGGGTGCACTTCGCCGAATCGTGCTGTGCCGTGGCGCTCGGTATCGGCATCGACGGGGTCGAGCACCCGCTGGCGCTGGTGGAGGGCTCGACCGAGAACGCGACCTTGGTCACCGGCCTGCTGGTCGACCTGCTGAGCGGGACCTGGACATCACCCGCCCGATGCTGGTGTGCCTCGACGGGTCCAAGGCGCTGCGCAAGGCCGTCCTCGACGTGCTGGAGCGCCCAGTGATCCAACGCTGCCAACTGCACAAGGTTCGGAACGTGAAAGATCATCTGCCGCAACGCCTTCGGTCCACTGTCGGCCGGAAGATGACCGACGCCTACCATGCCGGATCGGCGCTGGAGGCCGAGGCCGCGTTGCTGGCC
>JARLGR010000215.1 GCA_031292665.1 Mycobacterium sp.
ATGGACCGCACGTCGGTGGCGCGGAACCGCCGGAACGCCACCGCGCGGCGCAACGCCGCGACCAAGGCGTCGGTGCCGTGCGCGGCGCCCAACCCGAGCAGGACCTCCAGCTCCGAGCCCAGCCGCGTGTTGCCGATCGCAAGCGGGGTGCATCGAACACCAGGGTGCGCGAGGTCTCCACCTGGCGCATCGACAGCTCCTACCAATAGCCGGCGCCGCGGTCGTGCTCAGTCAGCGGCAGCGGCAGGATCGACCACCAACGTTCAGCGAACACCGTGATCACGCCGGGGCCGAGGCGGTCGCAGATCGCCTGCAACCCACCAGGATCGCTGCACGTGGCGAAACCGTTGGACAGCTCGGTGAAGCCGATGCCGGCCTTGGTGGCCTGCCGCTTGGCCCACTCGTGGCCGTTGACCCAGATCTTCATCGGATACGGGAAATAGGCACAGACCTTCACAAACGCCGGCCCGAAATCATCGTCCCAGAGGTAAAAGTAGTAACAGGTGACCCGCCGATTGGCTTTGGTGAACGAAAACCACACCGCCGCGCCGGCGCCCTTCTTGGTAGCCAGGAACACCGGCGCGAACTCCTGCGCCACCCCGATCGCGGCCACCCCCGCCCGACCGGTCGCCGCCTGCCGCGCCAGATACGGCCGCATCCGATCGATCTTGCGATCGTCCTTACCGAAGCGCACCACCGGGATCTTGTTGTCGACGGCGAACCGATCCACCGCCCTGCGGAACGCGGTACCGATCTTGTCCATGATTGCCGGCGAGGGGATCGGATAGCCAAGATGCGCGGTCATAAACGACGCCACCTGCCCGCTCACCTGCAGACTCGGCACATAGCCATTCAGATAAATCCGATCCATGCACTCCAGATCCAGGCCTACATGCCCGTCGAGCACATCATTGACCGTCACCGTCTCAGCCATCACCCCAGCCTGACCGCAACACCCACCCCTGACCAGAGCCCACGCTCGGCGGTCAGAGGCGAAGCCTCACTGGTAGTCCTCCGACCAGAACAGTTTGGTTTTTATCGGTGCGGCTCAACTGCGTTCCTATCGGGAACTCCGCCAGGAGCGAAGTACGCCAGCCTACGCCGTGTGCGGCACCGAGGCCATCGCGCCTTCGGATCAGGGCGCCGATTCGTCGCTGCCGTGGTGAATTATCTTGGCGCCCAACGCGAGACGTTCACGGGCGGCCTTGTTTTCCTTTTTCGGTAGCCCGCAGTCGACGATCAGTGTGTGTGCCGCGTCGCGGAGATGACCGTCACTGTTGTCGGGGTACGGGTCGAACGCCACGCCCAACAATTCACTCCGAACATCTTGTACGACTAGCGAAAACACACCGTTCTTCGGTTCACGTTTGATGTCCACCCAACTCAATCCGTGCTTATGTAATATCGGCTCGCGGTAGCACGAGATTCCGTCGTCGTCCCAGCTCAGCGCGGCGAGCGCAATATGAATTTCTTTCGTCTCTTGGTCGACGACTGTCCAGTTTTTATGCGGAATGCTCGGCGAGTACCGGTAGAGCACTTCATCATTGCCAACTGAAGGGTCATTTGGCTTCACGACTTGAAGAGTTGATGCTGAACTCGCGGGCTGATCTTCAGCAGGAAACCCCGGGCCTCATTGATCGCACCCTCAAGCTCACTTTCAAGGAATGTCCGGGGATTTGGTTCGAAGTCACGACTAAACGCCTCAGAGCCACCGCTCAAGACGCCGCGGACGCTCATTCCGTCTGGCTCGAGTTCTATCGCGAGCCTGTCGCCACCAACTAGCCAGGTGACGTACAGGCCGCCGTTCGGTAGCGGGGAGAACTGCGGTGTTGCCAGCCCGTCGTCAACGGTCACCAGGTCGACAAGTAATAGCGCCAGGGTGGCTAGACCGGGCCGCAAGGCAATCCCCTTGCCCCCATCCCAGCCTTTGGGCAGGCGTCGAAGGCCTGCCAGCTCGCGCTGGGCATACCTTAAGACGTCCGCCCGCGACGGCATCGCCGGCGGGTTCCCCGATAAAACCCACGTGCGTGTTTCTTGATCCTGAGCGAACCGTGGCGCCACAGGAGCTTCAATTGTGCCCGACGTTGGCCGGTCAGCCGTTGCCTGCATCGTGCCTCCCCCATGCGGAATGTGCATTCTCTGTGGTCACCGAATCGAAGGTCAAAACGCCAGTGCGGTGCGCGGCGTCCAGGGAATTCATCACCTCTGACGCCTCACCTGTTGCAGTATCAATCTCAATTCGCGTGGATATCTCTAGCTGCATGTGTCCGTTTTCGGGCCGGAAGTTGAGCGCGATGTTCTGGTTACCCACTACCGGGCCGTCTGCTATCTCCCGCTCCAATTGATACGCGGCCGCGAGTTGACCGGTGAGTTTCCAATGAGGATTCAACGCGTTGACGAACGTGGGGATTTGGGTCGCACCCTCCATCGGCACCCGGTTGAAGAAGCTCACTTCGGCAACGCTTGGCTGCAAGACCCCGTAGTCGTCGCGGTAGTCGACGTAGGTGCTGAACTCTTGCCACACCTCAGCGAAATCGCCGCGGAGCCGCTTGTATCGGGGGTAAGGATCGTCGTCCTTGACTTTGCGCCAGTTCAACAACAGGCGATCATGCTGGACTTGAATCAGGGTCGACTGATCTTCAGTTAGCGACCAAAGTCGGATCGGCGGCGATCCGGCCTTCAACTGGAACGCCAGCATCGGGCCCCTTCCCGGCGGCGATAACGGCGGCGAGAGAGGTTGCTCGATGGTCCGCGGAAACCTGTCACGCCACAAATCATCCACAAGCCGAACAAGGCTGACCGTGTTCAAGCCAGGAAGTTGGAGGAAATGAACCCCGACAGCGACCTCGACCACCGGAGGCCGGTCAAACGACGGGAGATCATCAAAAGGACCAGTCTCTCCCATGGCTGTAATGGTAATCATCGTAACTTCGGGTCGCCTCACCTGGCCGTTTGGCTCGTTTCGGCCGTGTCGCGCGTGTGTCCCGCCCTACCGCGCTCGCCGAGACAAAACTACCTGATCGGATTAGGGCATCTCGGATAATCGCAGGGCACGACGCGCCGGCGAACTGGCAGCGAAACCGGGATGCGGCGGGCAGGCCGACCTCGTTTTCACCGTTCGCGCTCCACGTAGACGCAGGCGGGGACGTCGTACCGTGTTTCCAATTCTCGGCACGATGCGGCGGTGACGTGATTTAGCTCGGCTGCGAGGATGCCCAGCTCGACGATGGTGCCGTACCGTGCTTGCCACTCCTCCTCGGCGCCGCCCTGGCGCATCATCGGCGGCGGCCGATACGGAACCCACGTCGGTCAGTGCGACTTTGCCGACCACAAGGTGGTCCCACGGGGCATAACCGCGCAGGTTGACCCTGTATGAGCGGGCCCGCGCGATCGCATCGGACTCATGGAGGTAGGCATACACGCTCACGCTCCATCCCACCGCCTAACCGGCACAACCACGTCATCGACGTGCACTAAGACGGCAACAATCTCGTGGTCTGCTGACTCCGGCGCGGTAGGCGTACGCGTTCCTATCCCATCCTCGCAACGATTCTGTTGTGCCGCAACGAGTTTCAGCGACGGCACATAACGACGGTCAGCGCGCGCTGGCGACGGCCGCGGTCGACGTTCGGCGACGACACGCTATCCTGACGCGATCAGGCGTCGGCAGCCGAACGCATCGGCTGCTCGCCACGTTCAGTCTCTCCTCTCGGCCGGGTCGGGCTTGGGCCACGGCCACAGCCCCGCATCTCGGGGCAGGAACAGTGGGTGCTTCGGCGAACCGTCGTGGTTATAGCCCAGGCACATCAGGGCCGAGCGGCGGGCCAGGGCGGATATGGCATGTGCCCTAAGTGCCACCACCGGGTGGACACCCCAGCCGACCACCGTCAGCGGGCCGCGCTCTATCGCCAGGAAGCGGCGATTCCTCGGGCCTACCGGATCGTCGGCGACCAGCAGCCGGTCCGGGTGCGGGCTGCGCAGCGCGAACAGGTTCGTCACCCGGATACCGTGGAATCCCCAATCGCTAGCGAACTGGCAGCACTTGCGGGTCGAGGGATCATCCACCTGCGTGTCCGCCTTAGACGGGTTCAGCAGCACCCATTCCAGCAGCGGGCCATCCCCCCAGCGACGGGTCATCTCGTAGCGGTAACGGCCGTTCCGGGAGATCACCGCATTCCGCTCCACGTTCTCGAGGTCCAGTACCAGCTGGTCGCTCACGGCTGAACTGTAGCGCGGGGCTGCGAAGGAGATGTTCGGCCGGAATGGTTGGGCGGCGTGGCCCGTGCTTGAGCGCTCGTACTCGCTCACCTTCCCTGGACACGGGCCGCGCCGTCGGTCGGCCACGCCGCGGACCTGTCGGGCGATCTCCGACATCCAACGGGCGTCCAACGCCATCCCGGGTGGTTCCATGTACACGACGTCCGCGCGAATGGGCACGCCCAGAATGCTGTCAAGGCGCGCTGGAGTGGCACTCTGGCACTCTCGCCAGCGTGTGCACAGGGTCGTGTTCGACAGCGGAGAGATTCCGGCACAGACAACGTTCATCAAGCCGGGCGGGAAGCAGCGTGCGCATCAGCGAGCAGTCGAGGGTGAACCGTCCGTGCGGCTTGAACGTCGCCTGCGGCGCCTGCTCGTACCCGCCGGTATAAAGCGGCAGGGCCTCGCGCGGGTCCCCCGGCCCGGCGATCAGCGGTGAGGCGTAAGAGCGCCAGCTGCTGCGGCGGCTGGGGTCATCGACCCAGTTGGAATGCGAATAGAAATCCTCGATGGCATGCAGCCCAACGCCCACTAGGCCGAAGTTAAGTGGTTTGGGCGGGTGTTTTTTTGTGGGTTACCTGGGGGTTTGGGTGTTTTCGGGGTGGGTGTTCTGTCGACGGTGGCCTTAGGTGAGGGTGAGTGGGATCGGGGCTGCGAGGAGGTCGAAGACGCGGCGTTGGGTGTCGGTGGGGGTGCTCAGGGTGGCCACGGTGGGTCCGTGGGTGCCGTAGCGGATGTCGTTGCGGGTCAGGGTGGATAGGTGTGCGAGCAGGCTCTGGTAGGAGCGTGCGATGTGGCCGTTTGGGGTGGTTTTGTGGGTGGCTTTGCGGTGCGCGCCGGGTGACCTGACGGCGTTTGCGACGGGATCTGTTCGGGTGGTGGGGTTTTCGTCGGTGAAGGTCAGCGGCGCGAGAGCGTGGCGCAGGTGCCAGG
>JARLGR010000216.1 GCA_031292665.1 Mycobacterium sp.
CGCCCGGGGCCAGCAGCCCCGCGCGGGTGTCGCGGCTCAACCGGCGATGGGCGCGAGCCGCCTCGACCGCGCGGAAGGGCAGGAAGCCGGGCCGCGGCGCCGGCACCCGCGGCACCGGGTTGGGCCGGCCGAAGAGCCAGGCCGCCATCGCCGACGCGCGAGTGCCGTCGGCGAGTGCGTGCGGAACCTGCAGGACGGCAACGGTGCCGGGCCCGGCGACGCCGGGAATCCCAAGCACCGGGCTGAACAGGTGCAGCCGCCACGGCATGCGGCGGACGTCCAGCTGGTTGCGAGCGAGGCCGGCGACGGCCCCCAGACACTCGGCCCAACTACGGTCGTCCAGATCGTGGCGGACCACCCACTCCGTGTCCACGGCCACCGGCACCCACAGCGGATAGGTCAGACCACGTCCGTCGCTGAGCCGCATCGCCAACTCCGGGCACGCACGCGCCCGCCGGCAGACTTCTTCGATAGCATGCCCGCAATGTGCGGGTTCGCCCTCGAAGGCGTAAAGCAGGAATTGGTCGTTGGGGAGTTCGGCCGACATCCAGTAGAACTGCGCGTCGACGGCCGCCATCCGGTGAGCCAATACCATCAGTCACGGCGTTCAGTCGGCTGAGCCGATGAACCCGAGGATCAGGTCGACGACCTTGTTCGGCTGCTCGAGCTGCAGGAAATGCCCGGCGTGTTCGACGATGGCGACCTCGCTGCCCAGCGGCAGCACCTTCTCGACCCACTGTGTGAAAGCCGGTGTCATGCAACCGTCGTCGCGGCCGTGCAGGTAGAGGCACGGCAGTACCGGCGCCTCAGTCCACAGCCGGTTCAATTCGGCGTATTGCGCCGGCGGCCGGGTGTTACGGATCGTGGCCCGGTAGGGACCGAGTGCCGCCCGCCAGCTCTCGGGTGTCCCGATCGCCGCGTCGACGTGGCGCAAATCCTCGTCGGCGCGATAGCCCGGCGACCAGCGCCGCCAGAGCAGCGGTACCACCCAGGACGCGGAACGTTCGGGCAACCATGGCGATTGGAAGTAGATGATGTACCAGCTGCGCAGCAGCTGACGCGGTAGGTGGCCGGCCACCCGGGCCCGCTCAGCCCTACTGTCCTGCCGTAGCGCCGCGGACGGCGGCACGGACATGATTACCGCCCTGGCGAACGGACTGTCGGGCATCGCGGCCAGGCCGGTCGCGGCGATCGCGCCCCAGTCGTGGCCGATCACGACGTCGCGCTCGGTGCCACCCGCGGCCGAGCGCACCCGCAAGGCATCGTCCATCAGCGCACCCACGTGGTAGCTGCCGTCGGCCGCAATCGACGACGGCGCATATCCGCGCATGAACGGCGCCACGACACGCCATCCCGACTCGACCAGTCGGGGCGCGATCTTGCGAAACCCATAGGGCGTGTCGGGGAAGCCGTGCAGGCACAGCGCGATCGGGGCCTCACTCGGACCCCACGTGAGAGCCTTCAGGTCGCCGGCGGGGCCTGGCACGTCGATCCAGCCCGGCTCACCCATGGCGCTCTACCTGGCCGCATCCCGGCGCGGGCCGCTCAACCGGGATGGCCTGCTCAGCTTCGTCGCCCATGTTCCCTCCCTGCTCGGGGCATCCGCACGGACTAACCTACCCTGCAGGCCCGAGCCGCATCGACCGCGATCGGGAATCGGCTAATTGATCACGGCCACAAGCGGTTTGGTGCTCAGTGAGCGGACTCGCTCGCCGCTGCTTTCTCCAGGTCGGCGATGATGATCTTACGCATCCCGTACATCGCTTCGGTGGTGGCCGCGGCGCGGGCCCGATCGGGGGCGCCGAGCAATTCGTAGAGCCGGTCCGGGACGATCTGCCAACTGAGCCCGAAGCGATCCTTCAGCCAACCACATTGCGGTTCCTCGCCGCCGTCGGTCAGCCGGTCCCAGTAGTGGTCAACCTCGTCCTGGTCCTTGCAGTGCACGGTGAACGACACCGCCTCGCTGAACGGGAACTGCGCGCCGCCGTTGATCCCAATAAACCGGGTCCCGTCCAGCACGAAGCTGCCCGACAGGACGGTGCCCGGCTCGCCGGGCACGGCATCGGTGGTCCGGTTCAAGCCTTCGATGTGCGAGTTGTGAAATAGCGAGGTATAGAACCGGGCCGCTTCCTCCAGGTTGTGGTCGAACCACAGGGTGGGCGTGATCGATGGCATGGCATCTCCTTGCGTCGCTCGTAGCGGGTCTCACTGGTAGACCTCGACGACGCCGAAAAGTCACCGCGCCGACCCGCGAAAAACTGATTAAGCGGCCTAGGTAACGTCAGGACGCGTGAGCGTCTTGAGCAGCACTCCCCGGACGGTCGAGTTTTCCGGCCACGACGGGATCACCCTGGTCGCCGACGAATGGAACCGCGGCGCGGACGCCGACGGCCACCCAACGATCCTGATGTTGCACGGCGGCGGCCAGAACCGGTTCTCGTGGAAAAAGACGGGCCAGATCCTGGCCGACGAAGGCTTTCATGTCGTGGCGCTGGACAGCCGCGGACACGGCGACAGCGACCGCGCCCCCGAAGCCGATTACGCCGTCGACACCCTGACCGCCGACGTGATGTGCGTCCTGGACGCGATCGGCCGACCGGTGACGATCATCGGGGCCAGCATGGGCGGCTTGACCGGCATCCTCGCTGCTTACCAGGCCGGTCCCGACCGGGTTACCCGGCTGGTGCTCGTCGACGTGGTGCCGCGATTCGAAAAGAACGGCAGCGCCCGCATCCGCGAGTTCATGATGGGCAACCTCGACGGGTTCGAGACGCTGGAGCAGGCCGCCGACGCCGTCGCCGCCTATCTGCCGTACCGGACCAAGCCGCGCAACCCGGAGGGTCTGAAAAAGAACCTGCGCCTGCGCGACGGGCGCTGGTATTGGCACTGGGATCCGGCGTTCATGACCAAGCCCGGGGACGACCCCGAGCTACGCACCGAGCACTTCGAGCACGCGGCGCGGAACCTGGCGATCCCGGTGCTGTTGATCCGCGGGAAGCTGTCCGACGTCGTCAGCCCCGAGGGCGTCCAGCATTTCCTGGAGACGGTGCCCAATGCGGAATTCGTGGAGCTGTCCAACGCCGGGCACACCGCGGCCGGCGACGACAACGACGCCTTCAGCGACGTCGTGGTCACTTTCGTCAGGCGCGCCTAGTCCCATGGTGGCGACCCGCTTCGCCCGGCTCGCCGCGCTCGCGATCGCCACTAGTTCCCCTGGTGGCGACCCGCTTCGCCCGGCTCGCCGCGCTCGCGA
>JARLGR010000217.1 GCA_031292665.1 Mycobacterium sp.
AATTATACCCCGAATAAACGGGGGGGGGGGGCCCCCCCCCGGGGGGCCCCCCCCCCCGATCGGTCATTTCAGTTGAGCGCCGGAATCACCGCTGCCAAGGCTGCGGCTGCCACCCCGGCCTGCCGGGGCCTGGGTGGTCGCGGTCCCATCCCGGCCCGCCATCGTTCCAGTCCCGGCTGTGGTCGTAGCCGTCCATGTCGCGGTGGTGATCGTCATGGCAGTTGCCGCCGTCCCAGTTCGGGCCCCAGCCCGGGTCCCACCCCTGGCCCGGGCACCAGTGGTAATCCGGGAAAGGCCCGGGTTGAGCTTGAGCGTCCGTCGCTGCACCCACCTCCGGCCAGACCCAAAGCGGCGGCCCCTGCGAAAATCGTTGCTGCTAAACGCGGAAGAGTTTTCACGCATCGCCTGATACCCGCTGGATCTATGTCGGAAACCCCGACGCGCGCGTGACTTCCCGGCGGTCTCCCGCCGAGTTCACCGTTCCACCGACGAACTGCACGCTCGTTTGCATGAGGTGCGCTGGGTCACTTCTGACAGATCGCGCACCAGAACACGTTTCGGCCCTCCAGCACCGCGGTGCGGATCGGCCCCCCACACACCCGGCACGGCTCGCCGGCGCGCCGGTACACGTACGTCCGGGGCCGCCCAGGTCGGTACGACGGCGGACCGTGGTCGTGTTCGCGCCGCACCACGACGATCTTGCCGCGACGCAGACCGACCGTCATCAACGCCACCAGGTCCGTCCACGCCGCGTCGAACTCTGGCGCGCTGATCCCCCGGCCGGGCCGGTACGGATCAATACGGTGGCGGAACAGCAACTCGCTGCGGTAGACGTTGCCCACCCCGGCGATGACGGCCTGGTCCATCAACAGCGCGCCAACGGGCCTGCGGGACTTCATGATACGGGTCCGCGCCCATGACGGATCAGCGTCGGCCCGCAAGGGGTCGGGGCCCAGCCGGGCCAGGACATCACCGACCTGACCTTCGTCTACGACTTCGCACACCGTCGGGCCGCGCAAGTCGGTCCCGTAGTCGGAGCCCACCATCCGCATCCGCACCTGTCCGACCGGTTCGGGAAGCACGGCACCGTCGGGGCCTGAGGGAACTGGCCACTCGGTGAAGGCGCCGTAAAGGCCGAGATGCACGTGCACGATCGGCCCGCCGTCGTAATGGTGGAATAGGTGCTTGCCCCAGACGCTGGTGCGCAGCAACACCCGGCCGTCCACCGCCGCCGAGCTGGCGAATCGCCCCTGCGGGCTGGACACCGCCACCGGTGCACCGGCGAATCGGCGTTGATGCAGCCGGCCCAGCCGGTGCAGGGCATGCCCTTCTGGCATGTCTCAGGCTGGAGCGCCGGGCACCGGCGGCGCGTGGTGAGTGCGCTCGTATTCGGCGAGGATGTCGATACGCCGTTGGTGGCGTTCGGCTTTCGACCACGACGCGGAGAGGAAGGCGTCCACGATGGCCAGCGCCTCGGCCACGGTGTGCATGCGGCCGCCGATGCCGATCAGCTGCGCGTTGTTGTGTTCGCGCGCCAGCGTTGCGGTGTCCACGCTCCACCCCAGCGCGCAGCGGGCTCCGGGGACTTTGTTCGCGGCGATCTGCTCACCGTTGCCCGATCCGCCCAGCACGATGCCGAGGCTGTCGGGGTCGGCCACCGTGCGCGTCGCGGCGGCGATGCAGAACGCCGGGTAGTCGTCGTCGGCGTCGTAACTGAAGGCGCCGCAATCGATCGGCTCGTGGCCGGCTTCCTTGAGGTGCTCGATGATCTGCTGCTTGAGCTCGAATCCGGCGTGGTCAGAGCCGAGGTAGACGCGCATGCTGGCCATCCTTACCTGCCGGCGCTCACCGACGCAATGCGGCCCGCCCGGCGGTGATCGCAAGCGCGGCGAAGCCGGGCGCTGGGGGTACTCCCAGCTCCGCGGGGACCCCACCCGCTTGCGGGGGACGGGTCACCGCCCGACTGGCTCAGTCGAACTCGGGCTTCTCGGTGCGGGTCCGCTTGAGTTCGAAGAAGTGCGGGTACGACGCGAAGGTCACCGATGCGTCCCACAGTGTGCCCGCCTCCTCGCCGCGCGGGATCTTCGAGAGCACGGGCCCGAAGAAGGCCACGCCGTTGACGTGGATGGTGGGCGTGCCGACGTCGTCGCCGACCGCGTCCATCCCGGCGTGGTGGCTCTTGCGCAGCGCGTCGTCGTAGTCCTCACTGGCCGCGGCCGCGGCCAACTCGGCCGGCAGGCCGGCGTCGGCGAGCGACAGCTTGATCACCTCGTCGAGGTCTCGATTGCCCTCGTTGTGAATCCTGGTGCCCATCGCCGTGTACAGGGGGCCCAGGACGTCGGCACCATGAGCCTGCTCGGCCGCGATGGCCACCCGCACCGGCCCCCACGCCTTCTTCATGTTTTCGCGATATTGCTCCGGCAGGTCCTCGCGGTTTTCGTTGAGTATCGCGAGGCTCATGACGTGATAGTTCACCCGGATGTCGCGAACCTTCTCTACCTCGACGATCCAGCGTGAGGTGATCCAGGCCCACGGGCACAGCGGGTCGAACCAGAAATCGGCTTCGTTCTTCACGGGGGCCTTCTCGGGCATAGCGGATTCCTCTCGTCGGTCACAACACCGTTCAGCACAACCGTAGGCGCCGCGCGGGTGTTCCCACTCTGCGCGGCACGTAAGTTATTGACGTGGCCACCCCCAATCTCACCCGCGAGCAAGCTGTCGAACGCGCCGCCCTCCTG
Source organism: Mycobacterium sp. (assembly GCA_031292665.1). Classification (GTDB taxonomy): domain Bacteria; phylum Actinomycetota; class Actinomycetes; order Mycobacteriales; family Mycobacteriaceae; genus Mycobacterium. The sequence continues at coordinate 2,739 of JARLGR010000217.1, forward strand.
ACCGTGGGCGGCTACCAGATAGAACTGGATCTCACCGACAGCAGTGGCGCGCCCGGCGAACGCACCTTCCGGTCCACCACCACCGTCAGGGTCGACGCACTCGCCGGCGCCGACACGTTCATCGACGTCGTCGCCGACACGGTGCGCAGCGCCACCCTCAACGGTCGCGAGCTGGACGTCTCCGCTTACGACGAATCGATCGGCATCGCGCTGCGCGGACTCGAAGAACACAACGTCGTCGTCGTCGACGCCGACTGCCGCTACTCCAACACCGGCGAGGGACTGCATCGCTTCGTCGACCCGGTGGACAACGAGACCTACCTGTACTCGCAATTCGAGACCGCCGACGCCAAGCGCATGTTCGCCTGCTTCGACCAGCCCGACCTCAAGGCGACGTTCGACATGACGGTGACCGCGCCGAAGCACTGGAAGGTGATCTCCAACGGCGCGACGGTGTCCATCGATAACGGTGTGCACCAATTCGCCACCACACCGCGGATGAGCACGTATCTGGTCGCCCTGATCGCCGGTCCCTATGCCGAGTGGAAGGACGCGTACAGCGACGAGCACGGGGAGATCCCGCTGGGCATCTACTGCCGCGCCTCGCTGGCCGAGCACATGGACGCCGACCGGTTGTTCACCGAGACGAAGCAGGGATTCGGCTTCTACCACAAGAATTTCGAGCTGCCGTACGCGTTCGGCAAGTACGACCAGCTGTTCGTGCCCGAATTCAACGCCGGGGCAATGGAGAACGTGGGCGCGGTGACGTTCCTGGAGGATTACGTCTTCCGCAGCAAGGTCACTCGCGCGTCCTATGAGCGGCGCGCCGGGACGGTGCTGCACGAGATGGCGCACATGTGGTTCGGGGACCTGGTCACCATGAGGTGGTGGGACGACCTCTGGCTCAACGAGTCGTTCGCGACCTTCGCGTCGGTGTTGTGCCAGAGCGAGGCCACCGAGTTCACCGAGGCGTGGACGACATTCGCCAATGCGGACAAGTCGTGGGCCTACCGGCAGGACCAGTTGCCGTCGACACACCCGATCGCCGCCGAGATCCCCGACCTGGCCGCGGTCGAGGTCAACTTCGACGGCATCACCTACGCCAAAGGCGCGTCCGTGCTCAAGCAGCTTGTCGCCTACGTCGGGCTGGAACGATTCCTGGCCGGGCTGCGTGACTACTTCCGCGCGCACGCGTTCGGCAACGCCACGTTCGACGATCTGGTGAACGCGCTGGAGAAGGCGTCGGGCCGCGACCTGTCGGGCTGGGGCCGGCAGTGGCTGAAAACCACCGGGCTGAACCTGCTGCGCGCGGATTTCGACGTGGACGCCGACGGCCGGTTCACCCGGTTCGCGATCACACAAAGCGGCGCTGCGCCGGGTGCCGGCGAGACCCGGGTACACCGGCTGGCGGTCGGGATCTACGACGACTCTGTTTCCGGGGGAGCCGGCAAGCTGGTGCGGGTCCATCGGGAGGAACTCGACATCGAGGGCCCGATCACCGAAGTGCCTGCGCTGGTTGGTGTGTCGCGGGGCAAGCTGGTGCTGGTCAACGACGACGACCTGACCTACTGCTCCCTGCGGCTGGACGCCGAGTCGCTGGAGACCGCGCTGGACCGCATCGCCGACATTGCCGAGCCGCTACCGCGCACGCTGGTGTGGTCGGCGGCGTGGGAGATGACGCGTGAGTCCGAGCTACGCGCCCGCGACTTCGTGGCACTGGTGTCAGGCGGGGTGCACGCCGAAACCGAGGTGGGAGTGGCGCAGCGGCTCCTGATGCAAGCGCAGACCGCGCTCGGGTCGTACGCCGAACCCGGCTGGGCACGTGAGCAGGGCTGGCCGCAATTCGCCGACCGGCTGCTGGAACTGGCGCGCGCCGCTCAGCCCGGGTCGGACCACCAGCTCGCTTATGTCAACACCCTGTGCACGTCGGTGCTGTCGACCCGCCATGTCGTCACGCTGGCGGACCTGCTCGACCGCGACCCGGCCGAAGTGGGCTTGGCGGGGCTCGAGGTCGACACGGAATTGCGCTGGCGCATCGTCACCGCGCTGGCCACCGCGGGCGAAATCGACGCCGCCGGACCCGAGACGCCCTTCATCGACGCCGAGGCGCAGCGCGATCCCACGGCGGCCGGCAAGCGGAACGCTCTCACGGCGGCGGCCGCACGCCCGCAACCGCGCGTCAAGGAAGAGGCCTGGACCAAAGTGGTCGAGGACGACATTTTGGCCAACACCACCGGCCGCGCCATCGTCGCGGGCATCGTGGCGCCAGGCCAAGGCGAGTTGCTCAAGCCGTTCACGGCGCGCTATTTCGAGGCGATACCCGGCCTGTGGGCCCGCCGGTCCAGCGAGGTCGCGCAGACGGTGGTCATCGGCCTGTATCCGCAGTGGGACATCTGCGACGAGGGCATCGCCGCCGCCGACAGGTTCCTGTCGGGCCCGGATGTTCCGCCGGCCTTGCGCCGCCTGGTGCTCGAAGGCCAGGCCGGAGTGAAGCGGGCCTCGCGGGCCCGCACGTTCGACTCGGCTCAGCCCTGATCGAGCCTGCGGTCAGGGCGAGGCATTACGCGAATCCGCGCTGTGGTCGCAGTCTCGACGCCGTCACCGCAGGGTCGAACACGCCGGAACTAAGCCGGCGAAATCCCGGCGCTCATCACGCGGATCGCGCTGACCAACCCGTCGACCAGGTCGCCCCGCTCGAACGCCGACGACGCCGCGGCCACCCCCAGGGGTGCGGCCGACTCGGCGCCACGACCCCGGACCCCGGAGCCGTAGACCACCTCGATGGCGCGCTGGTCGGGCGAGACCGCGAGCAAAACCGCGTCGTCCGGCGTCGGCACCTTCGCCAGCAAGGCGCGGGCCCGGGCGGCGGTGTCGGCGCCGAGGTCGCCCACGTAGATGGCGAACCGCCCCCCCGCCGCCCGCGAGCCGTACTTCAGCGCGTCGTCGATGGCCACTAGGTCCGTGGTGGGGAACGGGTAGTGCACCGACAGTTCCCCGGGCTCGGTGACCCCGGAGATCCGCCCGCTGGTGGTGATCGCCCAACCCCTGGGGAGCTCGCCGTGTTCGATCGTCGCTACGTCACCACTTGCCACTGGCGCCACCTCCAACCGACGACGCCGCCTTGCCATGTCCGCCGTGCGCGTGCCCGAGGTGTTCGTCGGTGGCCGCCCACAGGATCGGCGGATGCGTCCACTTCTCCCCCAACTTGTAGGTGGCCGGGTGCGGGCCCTTGCGCGACCAGATCAGCACCGACAGCACGATCACCAGCAACAACGGTATTCCGATGAAGTACAGATGGATCTCCAGAAGGCTCACGACGCACACGGTATCCCACGGGGTGGGCTACCGGCACACCTGGCGGGCGATCGACCGGCGATCGGTCTAAGCGGCGCCTTCGCCGAGATATCGGGCCCAGGCGGGATCCAGTTCCTTGACCGTCGACAGCAGACGCCAGTGCTGTCCCGTCGGCGGGAGCGGCGTGCGGCGCAGCGTCCAGCCGAGTTCGGCGAGCAGCCTGTCGCCCTTGCGGTGGTTGCAGGTCGAGCAGCACGCGACGCAGTTCTCCCAGGAGTGGTCGCCGCCGCGGCTGCGCGGCACCACGTGGTCGACGGTGTCCGCTCTGGCCCCGCAGTAGGCACAGCAGAATCGGTCGCGGTGCATGAGCGCGGCGCGCGTCATCGGGACCAGCGCGCGATAGGGGACCCGGACGTAGGTCCGCAGCTGGATCACCGACGGCACAACCATGGACCTGCTCGCCGAATGGATGACGGGACCGGTCGGGTCGTCGTGCACCACATCGGCCTTGCCGCAGATCACCATGACGATCGCCCGCCGCATCGGCAGCGCGGTCAGCGGCTCGTAGGTGGAGTTCAGGAGCAGCACCCGCCGGCGACTCCAGATCGACGCGGTGTCGTGCCGGTTAGGCGGATGGGTTTCAACACTGTGCAGGCACGACGCGGCTAGGGGCCCGGTTGACCCAGCCGCGGCACCGGAACTTCGGTGGCTGCGGCGTCTCTTGCCCTGCGCCATAGATCCTCCGGAAAACAGTCCACCATGATTCGCCGCCAATCGCACGCCTATTGCAGGTGAACGCCGTGTCGAGCCGTTGAACAGCGGGCGTGGATCTCCGACGGGTCGGCCCCGCCGCGGCGCTGGACACCCGGCCGATGCATCACAATGGAGGGGATGGATCAGCTGAGCTTCTACGACGCCGTCGGCGGTGCCGAAACCTTCAATGCGATCGTGTCGCGATTTTACGCGCAGGTCGCCGAGGACGAGATACTGCGTCAGCTGTACCCCGAGGACGACCTGGCGGGCGCCGAGGAACGACTGCGCATGTTCCTCGAGCAGTACTGGGGCGGCCCGCGGACATACTCCGAACGACGCGGCCACCCCCGGCTGCGAATGCGTCACATGCCGTTCCGGATCACCCCCATCGAGCGCGACGCCTGGCTGCGATGCATGCACACCGCTGTCGCCTCGATAAACTCCGCAACGCTGGACGACGAGCATCGCCGCGAGCTGCTCGACTACCTGGACATGGCCGCCCACTCCCTCGTGAATGCGCCGCTGTGATGTGGTGGTCGGACGCGGTGTTCTATCAGGTCTATCCGCGGTCGTTCGCCGACAGCGACGGTGACGGCGTCGGCGACCTCGACGGCCTGGCGGGGCGGCTGGACTACCTGGACGAGCTCGGCGTCGACGCGATCTGGCTGAACCCGGTCACCGTCTCGCCGATGGCCGATCACGGGTACGACGTCGCGGACCCGCGTGACATCGACCCGCTGTTCGGCGGGCTGGCGGCGTTCGAGCGGCTGGTCGCCGCGGCGCACGAGCGGGGCATCAAGGTCACCATGGACGTGGTGCCCAACCACACCAGTTCGGCGCACCCATGGTTCCAGGCGGCGCTGGCGGCGGCGCCGGGCACCGACCCACGGGACCGCTACTTCTTCCGCGACGGGCGGGGCCCCGGCGGGGTGCTGCCGCCCAACAACTGGGAGTCGGTCTTCGGCGGCCCGGCCTGGACCAGGGTTGTCGAGCCCGACGGCAACCCCGGCCAGTGGTACTTGCACCTCTTCGACACCGAGCAACCCGACCTCAACTGGGACAACCCGGAGGTCTTCGACGACTTCGAGAAGACGCTGCGGTTCTGGCTGGAGCGCGGCGTCGACGGCTTCCGCATCGACGTTGCGCACGGGATGGCCAAGCCACCGGGACTGCCCGACACGACGGACGACTGCCAGGTGTTGCGTCACACCGACGACGACCCACGCTTCAACAACCCGAACGTGCACGCGATCCATCGCGATATCCGCACGGTCATCGACGACTATCCAGGGGCGATGACGGTGGGCGAGGTGTGGGTCACCGACAACACGCGCTGGGCCGAGTACCTGCGGCCCGACGAACTGCACCTGGGCTTCAACTTCCGGCTCACCCGCACGGAGTTCGAGGCCCGCGACATCCGCGACGCGATCCAGAACTCGCTCGCGGCCGCCGCGATCGTCGACGCGACCCCCACCTGGACGCTGTCCAACCATGACGTGGGCCGAGAGGTCACCCGCTACGGCGGCGGCGAGGTCGGCCTGCGCCGGGCGCGCGCCATGGCGATGGTGATGCTCGCCCTGCCGGGCGCGGTGTTCGTCTACAACGGCGAGGAGCTCGGGCTGCCCGACGTCGATCTGCCCGACGAGGTTCTGCAGGATCCCACGTGGGAACGTTCCGGACACACCGAACGCGGCCGCGACGCGTGCCGGGTTCCGATTCCGTGGTCGGGCGACACTCCCCCCTTCGGGTTTTCCGCCAATCCCGACACCTGGCTACCCATGCCCGACCACTGGGCGGCGCTGACCGTCGAGAAGCAGCGAGCCGACGCCGCCTCGACGCTGGCGTTCTTCCGGCGCGTCATCGGATTGCGCAGGAAGCGACGCGAATTCGACGGCGGTGGGATCGAGTGGCTGTCCGCGCCGCGCGACGCGCTGATCTTCCGCGGCGGTGGGCTGGTGTGCGCGCTGAACGCCGGCCGCCGGCCGATCGCCCTGCCACCGGGAGAGCTCATCGCAGCGAGCGCGCCCCTGAGCGACAGCAAATTGCCGGCCGACGCCGCCGCCTGGCTGGCTTAGCCGGATCAAACCCTTATCTTTGTCGCATGGCGCCGTACGCGTGGACAGTGATCGGAGCCGGTCCTGCCGGAATTGCCGCGGTCGGAAAGCTTCTGGACCGGGGCATCGGGGCCGACGAGATCGCGTGGATCGATCCGGCCTTCGCCGGAGGCGACATCGGCGATAAGTGGCGGTCAGTGTCCAGCAATACGCAGGTCCGCCACTTCCTGGACTACCTGAACGGCTCGGCGGCTTTTCGGTTCGCGGAGGCGCCCCCCATGCCGCTGCGGGAAATCGACCCCGAAGAAACATGTGCGCTGACCCTCGTCGCCGATCCCCTGGTGTGGATCACCGGGCGGCTGCGGGAACGGGTGCACACCTTTCAAACGACGGCGACCGCCCTGTCCCTGCTCAGACGCCAGTGGACGATCGAGACGCAGCAGCGGGAGATCACCTCGCATAACGTTGTCCTCGCCGTCGGGGCAGATCCCAAAAAGCTCTCAATCCCCCATCTGGACGAAATTCCGGTGGAGGTCGCGCTCGACCTCGAGCGGCTCGCGGACCTGCCGCTTGACGGAGCGACGGTCGCCGTGTTCGGCTCGTCGCACTCGTCGATGATCGTGCTGCCCCATCTTTTGCGCCAGCCCGTCGCCAAGGTGATCAACTTTTACCGTGGTCCGCTGAAATACGCTGTCTACCTAAAAGATTGGATTCTGTTCGACGACACCGGGCTGAAGGGCCGAGCGGCCGTCTGGGCACGCGAGAACATCGACGGGGTGTACCCGGAACGACTCGAACGGTGCTGGGCTTCCAGCCCGGAATACGACGAGAAGATCGCCGAGTGCGACCGGGTCGTCTACACCGTCGGCTTCGAGCGCAGGAAACTCCCCGCGACACCGCAGTGGGGCACACTCGACTACAACTCAAGCAACGGAATCCTCGCCCCCGGCCTGTTCGGGGCGGGAATTGCGTTCCCGGAGTACGCAACCGATACGTACGGGTACGGGCAATTTCGGGTGGGGCTCAAGAAGTTCCACGACTACCTGGAATCCGTTCTCCCGTTGTGGCTGGCGTACGGCACCTGATCGGCGGCGCGAAGGCCGTCAGCGGACCAGCAGCGCCGGGCCGCCGCGTCGCCGGAAGACCGAGCCGAACCGCGCGTCCACCCGCAACCACGTCGGCAGCACCCGCACCCTGATGATCTCGTCGGCCCCGTCGGCGGGCTGCGGCAGGAAACCCATTGCGGTCAAAGCGAACACGCACCGCATGGGCAGCCCCACGCTTCCGTCAGCGGAGCTGACCTGAACGACCTCCTGGTCTAGCAGCGAGACGGGCGGACCATGAGAACCGCTGTGCTCCTTGGCAAGTCGGGCGCCGCGATCGGCCAGGTCGAGCAGAACCCGGGCCGGCACGTCGTCGAGGTGCGTAAAGCCGGACTCCGGGGGCAACGCACCCCGCCACGCCGAGTCCATCGCGAATCCGGGATCGACGTAGCCGGAGGCGTCCATCGCGGACAGGCCCCTCCCCAGCGCGTCCGCGGCCACCGACATGTCGTCGGGTCGCACCGCGCCCGCCACCACGCGACTGGCCAGCACGTCGAAACCGGTTGCCACCCACGCCGTCAGCAGCCCGTCCGAGCGGGCACGGAGCCGAATCACCGCGGCGTCGTCGAGGCGCATCGCGTGATCGACGAACACGGCCAGGTCTGCGCGGTGGGTGACGCTGGACTCCGGGCCCAGCCACACGCCCCGCTCGGCTACCGGACCCACCGCTGCAGATACTCCCGGTGGTGGGGCGAAAGCCGCACCAGCCGCTGTTCCTCGATATGGACCGTGGCCAGCTGCGATTCGGCGATGACGGCGGGCCGGGAGTCGGGGGCCGCGTGGACCGGGCGCACTTCGTAACCGAGGGTGAAGTCCACCGTCCGCAGCTGTTTGGTCCAGACGGTCACCTGCAGAGGCGAGTCGGTCAGCCGCAACTGAGCCTTATAGGTAACCGTGACTTCGGCGATGAGCAACCCGATGGTCCTGATGTCGACCTGGAATGCTTCCCGCAGGAACTGGACGCGCGCCTCCTCGAGGAGGGTGACCATGGTGGCGTGGTTGATGTGCTGATACATGTCGATGTCCGACCAGCGCACCAGCACGGGCGCGACGTATCCGACGCTCAACTCGACGATCCCCGTCCGCTGGTGCGTGTCATCCTACGAATTTGTCGGGCCGCCACGGACAGCGTCGCGAGATCCTTTTCGCCGGTTTCCTGGATCTCCAGGAGCGTCCGGCGGGCGCGTTCGACCCGGGACGCGCTGAGGTGCTCCCACTCGGCGATCTTCTCCTCGCCGCTTTCGTCGGGCTCCCCCACGGCGAGCACGTCGAAACACAGCGACCGCAGCGAGGCGTAGATGTCGTCGCGAATCGCCAAGCGCGCCAACGAGTGCCAGCGGTCGTTCCTGGGCAGCTCGGATACCGCCGTCAACAGGCTGTCGGTGCCGAGCCGGTCCATGAGAGCGAAATAGGTGTCCGCGACTTCGGCGGCGTCGATCTCGGTGATGTCGCCGACGTCGATGATGTCGAGCAGGCTGAAGCGGTAGAGGCCGGCGGCGACCAGGTAGGCCAGGTCGTCGGGTGCCCCCTGCGAAGCGAACTCCGCGGCCTCCATTTCGACGATGGCCTTGTCGTCACCGCGCAGCCACTCCGACATCCGCGGCGTCAGATCCTTGACCTTGGCGGCGAACCGGTTGATCTCGGCGCCGACGGCCAAGGGTTGGGGACGGTAGTTGAGCAGCCAGCGCCCGGCGCGGTCGATCAGCCGCCGGGTGTCCAGCGTGAGCCGGTCGGACAACGCCACCGGCAGGTTCGCCGCGCGGATGCGCCGCGAGATGTCACCGGCCCCGAAGATCGCGTCCGTGGCGACATAGGTGCGCACCGCATCGACCGGCCGCACACCGACGTCCTCGGCGATCCGGAAGGCGTAGCTGATGCCCGCCGTGTCGACCAGATCGTTGATCAGCATGGTGGTGACGATCTCGCGGCGCAGTTGGTGCGCGCGGATTTCGGGGGTGAACCGTTTCCGCAGGGGCGTCGGGAAGTAGAGGGGCAATCGCGAGGCGAACACGTCCTGTTCGGGCAGCTCGGTGCCCAGCATCTCCTCTTTGAGCCCCAGCTTGACGTGCGCCATCAACGTGCACAGCTCCGGCGAGGTCAGGCCGATGCCGGCCTCGGACCGCCGGTGGATCTCCTTCTCCGACGGCAGCGCTTCCAATTCGCGGTTCAGGCCGCGCTCGTCCACCAGGTACTGGATCTGCCTCGCATGGACGGGAAGCAGGCTGGCCGCGTTGGCGCGGCTGGTGCCGATCAAGTCGTTCTGGTCCTCGTTGTCGCTGAGCACGAGTCGGGCGACCTCGTCGGTCATCGACTCCAGCAGTTCCTTGCGCTCGTCCTCCCGCACCTTTGCGGCGGTCACCAGCGAGTCGATCAGGATCTTGATGTTGACCTCGTGGTCCGAGCAGTCCACGCCGGCGGAGTTGTCCATCGCGTCGGTGTTGATCCGGCCGCCCGACAGGTCGAACTCGACGCGACCCAGGGCCGTCACGCCCAGGTTTCCGCCTTCGCCAATCACCCTGGCGCGCACCTGATGTGCGCTGACCCGCACCGGATCGTTGGTGCGATCACCGACATCGGCGTTGGACTCGGACTCGGCCTTGACGTAGGTGCCGATGCCCCCGTTGAACAGCAGGTCCACCGGGGCCTGCAGGATCGCCTTGATCAGGCTGGGCGGCGACATCTCGCTGACTTCGCCGTCGACCTGGCCGTCGATGCCGAGCGCGTCGCGGACCTGGGGGCTGATCGGAATGGCCTTGTGTTCGCGGCTGTAGACGCCACCGCCCTCGCTGATCAACGACTCGTCGTAGTCTTCCCAGCTGGACCGCGGCAGGTCGAACATCCGCAGGCGTTCCTCCCACGAGACCGCGGCATCGGGGTCCGGGTCGAGGAAGATGTGGCGGTGATCGAACGCGGCGATGAGCCTGATGTGTTTGCTGAGCAGCATGCCGTTGCCGAACACGTCGCCGCTCATGTCGCCGATGCCGACGACGGTGAAGTCCTCGGCCTGGGTGTCGAGCCCCATCTCGCGGAAGTGCCGCTTGACGGCCTCCCATGCGCCCTTGGCGGTGATGCCCATGGCCTTGTGGTCGTAGCCCACCGATCCGCCGGACGCGAAGGCGTCACCCAACCAGAACCCGTAGGACTTGGCCACGTCGTTGGCGATGTCGGAGAACGTGGCGGTGCCCTTGTCGGCGGCCACCACCAGGTAGGCGTCGTCGCCGTCGCGTCGCACCACCTCCTGCGGCGGGCTGACCTTTCCAGTTGCGTGGTCGACGTTGTCGGTCACGTCGAGCAGTCCGGAGATGAACAGCTGATAGCAGGCCACGCCTTCGTCGCGGGTGGCCCCGCGGTCGGCGGCCTGGTCGCCGGTGGCCGCCGGCGGCCGCTTCACGACGAAACCGCCTTTGGCCCCCACCGGCACGATGACGGCGTTCTTCACCGCCTGCGCCTTGACCAGACCGAGGATCTCGGTGCGGAAGTCGTCGCGACGGTCCGACCACCGCAAGCCGCCACGGGCAACCGGGCCGAACCTCAGGTGCACGCCCTCGACGCGCGGGGAGTAGACGAAGATCTCGTATTTGGGGCGCGGCAGCGGAAGCTCGTCGATGAGCGGTGCGTCGAGCTTGAGCGCCAGGACGTTGCGCCGACGAGCCGAACCCGCGCGAGTGACAAAGTAATTGGTCCGCAGCGTGGCCTGGACCAGCGAGGCAAACGCGCGCAGGATGCGGTCGGTGTCCAGGCCCACCAGTGCGTCGATGTCCGTGGCGACCGCGGCGGCCGCCGCCTGCGCGGCGCGGCTCGCCGACGAACGGTCGGGCCGGGGGTCGAACAGGGCCTCGAACAGGTTGACCAGTGACCGCGCGGTGGAGGGGTGCTCGTTGAGCACCGATTCGATGTGGGACTGGCTGTACGGGAAGCCCGCCTGCCGTAGGTATTTGGCGTACGCACGCAGCAGCCCGACCTGCTGCCAGGTCAGCCTCGCGCGCATCACCAGCTCGTTGAACCGGTCGATCTCGACGCGCCCATGCCAGATCGCGGTGACCGCGTCGGCGAATCGTTGTGCGGTCGCGTGTCGTTCGTCCGCCGACGACGCCGGCGGGATGGTCGGGGTTTTGATCTTGAACTGGTAGATCCACACCGGCAGGCCGTCCGGGCGGTCGAGTTCGAACGGTCGCTCCTCGAGCACCTCGACGCCCATGCTCTGCAACATCGGCAGCAGCTGGCTCAGCGAGGCGGTCCGTCCGCCCATGAACCAGGTCAGCTGGGCCGCAAGGTCCTCGCCGCGCTCGGAGAACACCAGCTTGACCGAACCATCTTGCAGCTCTTCGATGATCGCGATGTGGTCGATGGCATCGTCCGGGCTGACAGCCTGTTTGTAGACCTCGGGGAAGGCGGTGGCGTAGTGCTCGGCATCGGCTTGCTCGACCGATCCGCTCGCGGCGGCGCCGACCAGTCGGTCGGTCCAGGTTCGCGCGGCTTCACTCAGCAGCCCTTGAATGCGGATCCGGTTCTCTTCGGAAACATCGACCGGCGCGACGTTTTCGGGCAGCCGGACCATAAAATGCATGAGCGCCCAGGGTGACTCACTAACCCGGGCGGTGAATTCGAGTCGGGTACCACCGAACTCACGGACGAGGATGCCTTCCATCTGCAGCCGGACCGGGGTGGTGTAGCGGTCGCGGGGCAGGTAGACCAGGCAGGACACGAAATACTGGAGTCGGTCGGCACGCAGGAACAGCAGCGCGCGCCGCTGGGATCCGAGGTCCACCACTGCTTTCGCCATCGCCAGAAGCCGTTTGGCGCTGAGCGTGAACAGTTCCGAACGCGGAACGGTCTGAATGACGTCGAGCAGCAATTGGGCCGGGTGGATGGGATCGGTTTCGGACATCGCCAGGGCTTCGCGGACCCGACCCGAGATCATCGGGATTTCCAGGACGTCGGCGTTCATGGCGGCGACGGTGAACAGCCCGACCAGGCGGTGCTCGACGACGCCGCCGTCGCCGCCGACGTATTCGCGAACCGCGATCGCATACGGGTACGCGCCGTAGCGCAGATAGCTGCCCACGACGGACTGGGCCAGCACCAGCAACTTGTCGTCGTCGGTCAACCGGGGGCGCGAACCGGTGCGCATGCGCAAGACGCCCAGTCCGGGTGAGCCGTCGCCGGACACCAGCCCTTCGTGCACCCGGCACCGCTGGTAGCCCAGCATAAAGAAATTGCCGTCGGCCAGCCAGCGCAGCAGCGCCGCCGCGTCGTCACGATCGGGCGCCGAGAAGTGGTCGCCGGGATTTGCTTCGACCTCAGCGGCCAGGTCGCACAGCGTGGCGACCAACGATGTCGTGTCGCTGGCGACCTGGTGAACGTCGGCCAGGACCTTGGGTAGTAGCCGTTCGACCTCTGCGAGGCCCCTGCCGTCGACGGAGGCCGAGAGCTGCACGTGTATCCACGCCTCGCCCACGTACTGCAACGCATCCGGCGGTTTCGGTTCGACGGCGAGCAACTCGCCCGTCGGGCTGCGACGCACCTCGAACACCGGCGTCATGATGGCCGCGTAGGCGACGCCGAGCCGATGCAGCAGGACGGTGACGGAGTCCATCAACATGCCATCGTGGTCGGTGACGACCTGCAGTGCGGGCCCGAACCCGGCGGGATGGTCCCCGGGGTAGACGGCGACGCGGCTCTCGCCGGCGGGGCGGTGCTGGCCGAGCCGATAATGGGCGCTCAGCATGCCGGGGGTCACGATGGCGGCGGGGACGGTCACGTCGATGGGCCCAGCCGCCGAACCCGGTTCGTCACTCTGCGGGCCGCGATAGCTCTCAAAGTAGGCATTCAAAACCCAGTCGGGAATGTCCTGTCTTTGGCTGAAGCTGGTCCACGGCTTGAGATCCTGCTTAGCCCCCGGATCGATCGTCATGCCGACTGCTCCCAACTCGCGACGGTGCCACTCTGCTCCGTTGCCCCGACTCCTCAGCGGC
>JARLGR010000218.1 GCA_031292665.1 Mycobacterium sp.
ATTCGCTTCGGCCAGCGTGGCCAGCAAATGCGACGACGCGCCGGGAGCTCCGCCCAGAGCCTGCACCAGATACTCGCCGGTTTCCTGGTCGCGCATCAGCTGACCGCGCAGGTAACCCTTGCGTCCGGCGACCGACGTGATCGGCGACAGCGTGCGGGCCTGCACGACTCGGCGCATCGACTGGCGCTTGCCGAGCGACAGCCGGATCAGCGGCCGGACCATCACCTCGAAGACCACCAGGGCGCTGACCGGATTGGCCGGCAGCAGAAACGTCGGAACGCCATCGCGGCCCAGCTGCCCGAAGCCCTGGACGGATCCCGGGTGCATGGCGACCCGGACCACCTCCATCTCGCCGAGCTCGGACAGGGCCGACCGCACCGCCTCGGCGGCCGCGCCTCCGACGCCGCCGGCGATCACCAACACCTCCGCGCGGGTGATCTGGCCCTCGACCACCTCGCGCAGCTCGGTGGGGTCATTGCTGACGATGCCGATGCGGTTGACCTCCGCTCCGGCATCCCGGCCCGCGGCGGCCAGCGCATAGGAGTTGACGTCGTACACCTGCCCGTTCCCCGGGGTGCGGGAGATGTCGACCAGTTCCCCACCCACCGCCATGACCGACAGCCGCGGGCGCGGATGCACCAGCACCCGTTCGCGGCCGACGGCTGCCAGCAGCCCCACCTGCGCCGCCCCGACGACGGTTCCGGCCCGCACGGCGACGTCACCGGGCTGCACATCGTCCCCGGCGCGGCGCACGTAAGCCCCCGACGGGGCCCCGCGGTAAATCCGCACGCGGGACGTCCCGCCATCCGTCCACCGCAACGGCAGGACGGCGTCGGCGAGCGTCGGCAGCGGGGCCCCGGTCTGCACCCGGACGGCCTGCCGGGGCTGCAGCCGGCTCGGGGTGCGCGTACCGGCCTCGATGGCGCCCATCACCGGCAGGACCAGCCCGTCGCGCGCGTCGTCCTCGCCGCCGGTGTCATCGGAGGGTTCACCGACTCCTTCGCTATTGATCTGCCCCACACCCAGCACGTCGACGCTGCGCACCGCGTAGCCGTCGATCGCGGCCTGGTCGAAGCCGGGCATCGGCCGCTCGGTCACCACTTCCTCGGCGCACAGCAATCCCTGCGCCTCGGCGATCGCAACGCGAATGGGCCGCGGGGCCACCGCGGCGGCGGTGATCCGGGCCTGCTGCTCCTCCACAGAACGCACAGCGCGCCTCTCTGCCCTCGATGCCCTGACGGGCGCCGCCTTCGAGCCCTGACGTGCGGGCCGCCGGTCCCGCGGGAGGGGCATCCCGCCCCGGGACCGCCTCGTTCTTCGCCGGCCCGTTCGCGCTCTCCCGGCGTTACCGCCCGGCTAGCGCTCGATCAGGCCCAATCGCGCCACCAACCATCGCCGCAAATCCGGGCCATAGTCGTCACGATCCAAAGCAAAGTCAACCGCAGCCTTGAGGTAGCCGCCGGGATTTCCCAGGTCGTGTCGAGAACCGCGGTGCACGACGACGTGCACGGGGTGTCCCTCCGAGATCAGCAGCGCGATCGCGTCGGTGAGCTGAACCTCGCCGCCGGCCCCGGGGTCGATGCGGCGCAGGGCGTCGAAGACGGCGCGGTCGAGCACGTAGCGGCCCGCCGCGGCGTACATCGACGGGGCATCCTCCGGCTTGGGCTTCTCGACCATGCCCTTGACCTTCAGCACGTCCGGATTGTCGTCGTCGGGGACCGGCTCGACGTCGAAAACGCCGTAGGCGCCGATCTCCTCGGGCGATACCTCGATGGCGCACAACACCGTGCCGCCATAGTGGGCCCGCACTTTCGACATCGTCCCCAGCACGCCCGTCGGCAGCACCAGGTCGTCGGGCAGCAGCACGGCCACGGCGTCCTCGTCGTCGGACAGCCTGGGCTCCACGCACCCGATCGCATGCCCCAGCCCCAGCGGCTCGTACTGCACGACCGACTCGACCTTGATCAGCTGCGGCGCCCGACGGACCTTGGCGAGCATCGCCTTCTTGCCCCGCTCCTCGAGCGTGCCCTCGAGCACCAGATCCTCGACGAAGTGCGCGACCACGCTGTCCTTGCCCTCGGAGGTGATGATGATCAGCCGTTCGGCGCCGGCCTCGGCCGCCTCGGCGGCGACCAGCTCGATGCCGGGCGTGTCGACGACCGGCAGCAGCTCCTTCGGCACCCTTTTTGTCGCGGGCAGAAAGCGGGTACCGAGTCCGGCCGCGGGCACGACCGCCGTGCGCGGAACCCCCGCATTTGGGCATGACATTGTTCACACCATAACCGGCATTGGGTTCCCCGAGTCGATGTGGCGGTGGGAAAGCTTGGGCTGTCATCGTTGACGCATGCCGACCACGAGCAAGGCCGCGTTGCGGGAAAAGCTGCTGGCGGCCCGCGGTGGCGTTACCGACAAGGTTCGGGCCGCCGAGGCGCGACTGCTCGACCAGCAGCTAGAGCCGGTGGTGCCGGGCGGCAGCACGGTGTGCGCCTATGTCCCGGTGGGCACCGAGCCGGGGTCGATAGACATGCTCGACACATTGCTGCGGCGGTCGGTGCGGGTGCTGCTGCCGGCCGTGCGCACCGCCGCCGACAACTCCCCGCTGCCGCTGCGCTGGGGTGAGTACCGGCCCGGGGCGCTGACGCGCGGACGCTGGGGGCTGCTCGAGCCGCCGGATCCCCTCCTGCCTGCATCAGCCCTGGCGGAGGCCGGCCTGGTGCTGGTGCCGACGCTGGCCGTCGACCGCTCCGGGGTACGGCTGGGCCGGGGCAGCGGTTTCTACGACCGCTCCCTCGGCGGGCGGGACCCGCAAGCCCGGCTCATCGCGGTGGTGCGCGACGACGAGGTGCTCGACGAGCTGCCGGCCGAGCCGCACGACATACGGATGACCGACGCGCTCACACCGCACGGCGGGCTGCTCCCCCTGTTTCGCGGCGGGCACGCCGGGGAATGCGACAAGTCACGTGGCGGTTCTAGCACTTGAGACGTTAGAGTGCTAACCAGGGTTGCGACGATCCGGAGGTTTTTGTGCCGACTTACACCTACGAGTGCACCGAGTGCGACGATCGCTTCGACATCGTGCAGGCCTTTACCGACGACGCGCTGACCACCTGCGAACGTTGCTCCGGACGGCTGCGGAAACGCTTCAACTCGGTCGGCATCGTGTTCAAGGGCAGCGGCTTCTACCGCACCGACAGCAGGGAATCCGCAGGCAAGGCGAAGACGTCGACCGACGGGTCGGCCAATGGGTCGTCGGCGGGTGACTCGGCGGCCAGTCCGGGATCGAGCGAGAAGTCCGGTTCGTCCGACAAGTCCGGATCGGCCGACAAGTCCGGATCGGCCGACAAGTCGACCAGCAGCTCCACCCCCTCCACCGCGGCCGCCACGACGTAACGGGTTATCCACAACGGCGGCGCGAATCGGAATCCTCGGCGCCGCGCCGCGCTTAACGTTGCCGCGTGGGTGAATCGTCGCTGAATGCCACGCTGGTGCGCCGGCTGTCGACGTCGCTGCGCCCCGACTGGACCCGTACCGTGCTGGCCCGCCGACTCGCCGCGGGCGGGCTCGTCGTGCTGGCCGGCATGGCGACGCTGCGGTCCAACCCGGCCGACGGTCGCGCCGACGTGGTGGTCACCGTACGCGACCTGCCCCCCGGTACCGCGTTGACGGCCGAGGACATTCGGCTCGAAAAGCGTTTGGCTGCAACCGTTCCCGACGGTTCGCAAGCCGACGTGGGTGCCGTGGTCGGCTCGACGCTGGCCGGCCCGGCCAGGCGTGGCGAAGTCCTCACCGACGTCCGGTTGCTGGGCAGCCGACTGGCCGAGTCGACGGCCGGGGCCGGCGCCCGCATCGTGCCGCTGCACTTGGCCGACAGCGCCCTGCTCGACGTCGTTCGCGTCGGCGACGTCGTCGACGTGCTCGCCGCGCCGACCGTCAATTCGCCGGAAGCCACGCCGCCGGCTTCCAGGGTGGTGGCCACCGACGCCGTCGTGGTCCTCGTGTCGGCCAAGCAGAAAAACCAGGCCGAGGACGGGGACCGCGTAGTCTTAGTTGCGCTGCCGGCACGGGTGGCGAACACGGTGGCGGGCTCGGCGCTGGGTCAAGCGGTGACGCTAACCCTGCACTGAGTGCCTCACCGCCGTTCGCCACCGGGGCCTGCAGCAAACTTTGTCGAGTCCAGAAAGGGACGCTGCCGTGTTCAAAGGGTTCAAGGAGTTTCTCTCCCGGGGCAACATCGTCGATTTGGCAGTCGCGGTGGTCATCGGTACAGCCTTCACCGCATTGGTCACCAAGTTCACTGACAGCGTCATCACGCCGTTGATCAACCGGATCGGTGTGAATCAGCAATCCGACGTCGGCATCCTGCGGATCAGCATCGGCGGCGGCCAGACCATCGACCTGAACATCCTGTTGGCGGCGGCGATCAACTTCGTCCTGATCGCGTTCGTGGTGTACTTCTTCGTCGTGCTGCCGTACAACACGCTGCGCAGGCGTGGTGAGGTCGAGCAGGCCGACGATGCCCAGATCGTCCTGCTCACCGAGATCCGTGACCTGCTCGCGCAGAGCAACGGGGACTCGTCCGGACGGCACGGCAGCGGAGTCGAGCAGACACCGACCCCGAGCTTCGGACCCCGCGCGGACGCCGAGTCCCAGTAGCCGCGCGGTTCGGCCTGGTTCAGATCTCCAGGCTCGACAACTGCCCGATGATCTGGGCGGCCAGCGGATTGAGCGTGGCCATCCCGTCGCGCACCGCGTAACGGGAACCGGCGATATTGACCACCAACGTGCTGCCGGACACACCGGCCAGGCCGCGGGACAATCCGGCGTCGATGATCCCGGCCGCCAGGCCCGAAGCCCGAATGGCTTCCGCGATGCCCAGAATCTCCCGGTCCAGGATCTCGCGGGTGGCCTCCGGGGCGACGTCGCGCGGCGTGACACCCGTCCCGCCGACCGACACCACCAGGTCCACCCCGCCGATCACCGCGGTATTCAACGCATTTCGGATCTCGACCTCGTCGGCGGCGACGGCTACCACGCCGTCGACGACGAATCCCGCCTCGGTCAGCAGCTCGGTCACCAGCGGCCCGCTGTGGTCTTCTTCGTCCCCGTGGGCCGTGCGGTCGTCGACAACAACGACGAGCGCCCGGCCGACCACCAACTCCGCACCCGTTTCCATGGGTGCCACCGTATAACCGAGCTCCGACAATCCCGCCACCGAGGGCTCATCGAGTCGCATTACTGATCCGCCTTCCCGAGGGTGACCGGCACGGTGCGGCTGCCCCCGGCGGGATCCTGGAAGGTCAGCGTCACCTTGTCGCCGGGCGCTTTGGAGCGCACGGCGGCCACCAATGCATCGGCACTGTTGATGGGACGGTCGTCAACCTTGGTGACGACGACCCCCTTGGGCAATCCCGCGGTCGCGGCCGCCCCACCCTGCACCACATCCATCACCTTGGCGCCAGGCGTGCCCTTGTCGGTGGTCACCTGCACGCCGAGTGACGCGTGGGTGGCCTTACCGGTGCTGATCAGCTCGTCGGCGATGCGCTTGGCCTGGTCGACGGGAATCGCGAAGCCGAGGCCGATGGAGCCGCTCTGGGCGTCCTGTGAATCGGCGCCCAGGGTGGCGATCGCCGAGTTGACGCCCACCAACTGGCCGTTCATGTTGACCAACGCACCGCCGGAGTTACCGGGGTTGATCGCGGCGTCGGTCTGAATCGCGTCGAGGACGGTGTTCTGGTTGCCCGACTCGCCCGTGGTGGACACGGGCCGGTTCAGCGCGCTGACGATTCCGGTGGTCACCGTGCCCGCCAGGCCCAGCGGCGACCCGATCGCCACCACCGGCTGGCCGACCCGCAGATCCGAGGAGGAGCCCAGGGAAATCGGGGTAAGGCCGGAAATGCCCTGCACGCGAATGACGGCGATGTCGCTGGTGGGGTCCGCGCCGACGACCGTGAACGGCGCGGTGCGGCCGTCGGAGAACGTAACCGTCGTCTTCGGCGCCGGGGCACCGGGCCCACCGGGTGGTCCACCGGGACCGCCCGGGGCACTCGGGCCACCCGGGCCACCCGGGCCACCGGGCGCCTTGCCGGGGCTGGCGGCGGCGATCACGTGGTTGTTGGTCAGGATCAGCCCGTCGGCCGACAGGACGACGCCGGAGCCCTCTTCGGACTGGCGCCCGAGGTCGGTCTCCAGCATCACGACGCTGGGCACCACCTTCGAGGCGACCTGCTCGACGCTGCCCGGCGGCATGTTGGCCGCCGGAACGCTGGGAGCGCCGGCGATGATCCCGCCGCCCTTACCGCCCGCCGGGTGCGTGCCCAGCTCGACGGCCGTTGCCGCAACGCCGCCGATACCGGCCGAGACCACCGCGATCGCCAGCGCTCCGACCGTCAGAAGACCCGCGCGCGAACGCTTTTGAGGTACCAGTCCCGGTTGGGGAGGCATCGGCGGGAACATCCCGGTGATCGGACCCGTCCCGGTACCGCGCGGGATGGGCCCCGGCCCGGTGCCACCGGGAATCCGGATGGGCCCAGTCCCGCCGAAAGGCTCGTAGGGCTCGTACGGCTGACGGTACGGGGCCGACTGCGTCGGTTGCGACGGCTGCGGCTGCTGGTATCGCCAATCGAGCTGCTGGCCGTACGGCTGCGCATGCCCCTGGGCATATGCCGGGGGCCCTGGCTGGTTGGGGGGCGGGCCGGGGGGCTGATTGGGCGCGGCACGGTATTCCGGCCGCCGCGGCGGTGGCGAATACCTCGGGTCATTCGTCATGTCGCTACGTCGCTCTTCCTCTAATTCGGCTCCGTCGGGGCTCGACGTGGCTCGGTTTCAACAGTAACTGCAGCGCTACCTTGCCTGCGTGGACTGAGAGTCCACTGAGACAACGTTCGCGGATTCCCGTGAGTTCTCCTCGTCGCCGTGTGCGTCGGCGGCAGTCCGGTGGCCGGGCGTGTCGGCCGCCTCCGTCGGGTACCTCGACGCCGGCACCGGCCGGCCGGGAAGCAGCACGTAGATCGACGTGCCAGGGGGCTGCCCGCCCGGCACCGTGTCCTCGATACGAAGCAGGCCCCCGTGGTTCACCACCACTTTTTTGACGATCGCCAATCCAAGACCCGAGCCCGGCATCGCCCGCGCGGTTGTCGACCGGTAGAACCGCTCGAACACGAGACCTCGCTCGTGCGGCGGAATCCCCGGGCCCTCGTCGGACACCACCAGTTCGGCATGCGACGGATCGAGTTGCCTCAGTTTGACGGCGACGCGGCCGCCGGGCGGGCTCCACTTGGCGGCGTTGTCCATCAGGTTGAGCACCGCGCGTGACAGCCCGGCGGCGTCGCCGTAGACCTGCCACGGGACGGCGTCGACGTCGAACTGGATGTCGTTGCGGCGCCGCCTGACTCGCTCCAGGCTGCGATCGACCACCTCGGACATGTAGACAGGCTCGTGCACCACCTGGCCGGCGTCATCCCGAGTCAGGTCCACCAAATCGCCCACCAGCGTGGACAATTCCTCGATTTGGGCCAGCACGTCGGCGCGCAGCTCGACCATCTCCTGCTCCGGCAGCCGCGGGGCTCCCGGTTCCATCGACGCCATCAGCAGCTCCACGTTGGTGCGCAGCGATGTCAGCGGCGTGCGCAACTCGTGTCCCGCGTCGGTGACCAGCCGCGCCTGCCGCTCGCGGGATTCGGCGAGCGCTCGCAGCATCAAGTTGAATGACTCGGTAAGCCTCGCCAGTTCGTCGCTGCCGAAGACGGGGATCGGTCGCAGGTCGTCGGTGCGGGCGACCCGTTCGGCCGCTTCGGTCAGTCGCGCGACCGGACGCAGTCCCGCCCGGGTGACCATGCCACCGGCCACCGCGGCGACCGCGACACCGACACCGCCGACGATCAACAGCACCCAGCGGAGTCTGGTCATGACCGCTTGGGTCGGCTTGAGGCTCTTGGAGATCAACAGCGAGCAGCCGTTCTGCAGGTGGAGGGCAAGGATTCGCTGATCCGACACGGTGCGCCGCGACATCAGCAGGTCACCGCGGATCACGGCCTGCTCCGGCGCACCCACCGGCAGCGTCTGGCCCGGCTGCTGGGCGGTGTACACCGAATGGCCCGGGTTCACCAGCATCGCGTTGACGTCCGAATACGCGGTGCCCTCGATGGCCTTCCCGGGGTCGGCGGCCAGCGAACCGCTGGCGATCAGCAGCTGCGCCCGGCTCTCCAATTGGTTGTCGATATCGCTGTAGAGCGCGGCGGCGATCACCGCATAGACGGCGAATGCCATCAGCACGACCACCATCGCCACCATCGACATCGCCAGCAGCATCACCCGCCACCGCAGGGACAACGAGCTGGTGGCTCGCCGCGGCGTGCTCCGGCGCCGCTCCAACCCGATCATCGTGGGACGTGAATGATCACGGGGGCGTCTCCCGAAGGACGTAGCCCACGCCGCGGACGGTGTGGATCAGCCGGGGCTCGCCTTCGGCTTCGGTCTTTCTGCGCAGATACCCGACGTACACCTCCAGCGCATTGCCCGAGGTGGGAAAGTCGAACCCCCAAACCTCTTCCAGGATACGGCTGCGGGTCAGCACGCGCCGCGGGTTGGCGATCAGCATCTCCAGCAAAGAGAATTCGGTGCGGGTCAGGCTGATCTGGCGCTCCCCGCGGGTGACTTCGCGGGTCACCGGGTCCAGGGTCAGATCGGAGAATTTCATGGCCACCGATTCGGCGGCGTCGTCGGGCTTGGTGCGGCGCAACAGCGCCCGAAGGCGCGCCAACAGCTCTTCAAGGGCGAACGGTTTCGGCAGGTAGTCGTCGGCGCCGGCGTCCAACCCGGCGACCCGCTCGGAAACCGAATCGCGAGCGGTGAGTACCAGAATCGGCAGGTCATCCCCGGTGCTGCGGAGCTGCCGACACACCTCCAGCCCGTCGAGGCGCGGCATCATCACATCCAGGACGAGCGCGTCGGGCCGTTCGCTGGCAATCATTTCCAGGGCCTCGACGCCGTCGTGGGCCAATTCGACCGAATAGCCGTTGAACGCAAGCGACCTGCGCAGCGACTCGCGCACGGCGCGATCGTCGTCGACGACAAGTATGCGCACGGCCACCAGTTTCGTCCTAGCGCCTGAGAGCGGCCTGAGAGGCGCGCCGGGTGAGCGAGTTAACGCCGGTCGAGATCGATGAGGCCAAGGCGGGCCGCCTTGAGCAGGCGGCGCGGCACTTTGTGCTTCTGGCCGGCTACCGTGACGCCGACCAGCTCGGTCGGGGTGGCCTTCCACTGCGCGCGCCGGCTTCGGGTGTTCGCGCGCGACATTCTGCGCTTGGGTACGGCCATGGTCGGGCCTGACTCCTTGGGGGACTCGGTTCGTGCGTCGCGCGGCGTGGCCGGGGGCCGAACGGGCGACGATTGCCCTCCAAGGATAGTCGGTGACCTGCTGGTCGCCAAAACAGGGGCCCGGCAGCACCGCTTGTGGCGGGGGATCCTTGACGTGGCGGAGGCGTGACCCGCTAACCTACCGGTTGGTTGGCTGCTAGCGCTCGACGGTGATTCGCTGAAGGGAGGACGGCCCATGACCTCTGCGGCCTCTGCTTCTGTTGCTTCCGGGCGCTCTGGCGCCGTGCGGATCGCGAACTGCTCCGGGTTCTACGGCGACCGGCTCTCGGCGATGCGGGAGATGCTCACCGGCGGAGACGTGGACTTGCTCACCGGCGACTACCTGGCCGAACTGACCATGCTCATCCTGGGCCGCGACCGGATGAAGAACCCGGAGCGCGGCTACGCCAAGACCTTCCTGACTCAACTCGAGGACTGCCTGGGCGAGGCCCGGGACCGTGGGGTCCGCATCGTCGCCAACGCCGGCGGCCTCAATCCGGCCGGGCTGGCCGGCGCGATACGGGCCCTGGCCGAGCGACTCGGCATCGACGCCCGGGTCGCCCACGTCGAAGGCGACGACCTGGTGGCGCGCGCGGCGGAACTGGGCCTGGGCACGCCGCTCACCGCGAACGCCTACCTGGGTGCGTGGGGGATCGTCGACTGCCTCAACGACGGGGCCGACGTTGTCGTCACCGGACGGGTCACCGACGCCTCGGTGATCGTCGGGGCCGCGGCGGCGCACTTCGGCTGGGGGCGCACCGACTACAACCAGCTGGCGGGCGCCGTGGTCGCCGGGCACGTCATCGAATGCGGTGTCCAGGCCACCGGCGGCAACTACTCGTACTTCACGGAAGTTCCTGATCTCACCCACGCCGGTTTCCCGCTGGCCGAGGTCCACACCGACGGCTCGTCGGTGATCACCAAGCACCCGGGCACCGGCGGGTTGGTGAGCGTCGACACCGTCACCGCGCAGTTGCTCTACGAGATCACCGGCGCCCGCTACGCCAACCCCGACGTCACCGCGCGGATGGACACCGTCGAGCTGTCCGGGGACGGCCCCGATCGGGTGCGCATCAGCGGCGTGCTCGGCGAACCGCCGCCCCCCACGCTCAAGGTGTCGCTCAACGCCATCGGCGGCTTCCGCAACTCCATGACCTTCGTCCTGACCGGCCTGGACATCGCGGCCAAGGCCGAGTTGGTGCGCCGCCAGCTGGAGTCGGCGCTCACCGTCAAGCCCGCGGAGCTGCAGTGGACCCTGGCCCGCACCGACCACACCGACGCCGACACCGAAGAGGCCGCCAGCGCGCTGCTGCACTGCGTTGTCCGCGATCCCGACCCCGCCAACGTCGGGCGCCAATTCTCTTCGGCGGCAGTGGAATTGGCGCTGGCCAGCTATCCGGGCTTTCACGTGACCGCGCCGCCGGGCGACGGCCAGGTCTACGGCGTGTTCACCGCCGGCTACGTCGACGCCGCGCGGGTGCCGCACGTCGCGGTGCACGCGGACGGCGGTCGCAACGACATCACCTGCGCGACAGACACTTTAGAACTGGCACCCGCCGCTCCCCCGCCGTTGCCGGAGCACCTTTCGGACGGCCTCGTGCGTCGGGCACCGCTGGGCCGCATCGCCGGGGCACGGAGCGGCGACAAGGGCGGGTCGGCCAATATCGGAGTCTGGGTTCGCACCGACGAACAGTGGCGTTGGCTGGCCAACACACTGACCGTCGACCTGTTGAAGGACCTGCTGCCCGAGGCGGCGGAGCTCGACGTCACCCGGCATGTGCTGCCCAACTTGCGGGCGGTGAACTTCGTCATCGAGGGCATCCTGGGCCAGGGCGTCGCCTACCAGGCGCGGTTCGACCCGCAGGCCAAGGGGCTGGGCGAATGGCTGCGCAGCCGTCACGTCGACATCCCCGAAAGGTTGCTATGAATTTCTGGGTGACACCGTGAACATCTGGACCACGCCGGAGCGCGAGCAGCTGCGAAAGACGGTGCGCTCGTTCACCGAACGCGAAATCCTGCCCCACGCCGACGAGTGGGAGCGCACCGGCGACCTGCCGCGCGACCTGCATCGGCGCGCCGGTGCAGCCGGCCTGCTGGGCGCGGGGTTACCCGAAGCGGTCGGCGGCGGCGGTGGTGACGGCGCCGACGCGGTGATCATCTGCGAGGAGGTGCACCGAACCGGCGCGCCCGGCGGGGTCTTCGCGTCGCTGTTCACCTGCGGCATCGCGGTGCCGCACATGATCGCCTCCGGCGATCAGCGACTGATCGAGGAGTTCGTGCGGCCGACGCTGGCCGGGGAGAAGATCGGCGCGCTGGCCATCACCGAGCCCGGCGGCGGTTCGGACGTCGGGCACCTGCGGACCGCGGCGGTGCGAGACGGCGACCACTACGTCGTCAATGGCGCCAAGACTTACATCACCTCCGGGGTGCGCGCCGACTACGTCGTCACCGCGGTGCGGACCGGAGGTACTGGAGCGGCCGGGGTTTCGCTGCTGGTGATCGAGAAGGGCACGCCCGGCTTCGAGGTCAGCCGCAAGCTGGAGAAGATGGGTTGGCGGTCGTCCGACACCGCCGAGCTGTCCTTCACCGACGTCCGCGTGCCGGCGGCCAACCTGATCGGCGCGGAGAACAGCGGATTCGCCCAGATCGCCCAAGCTTTCGTCGCCGAGCGCGTCGGCCTTGCCGCGCAGGCGTATTCGAGTGCGCAGCGGTGCCTGGACCTCACGCTGCAGTGGTGCCGCGACCGCGAGACATTCGGCCGCCCACTGATATCGCGCCAGTCGGTGCAGAACACGCTTGCCGACATGTCCCGCCGCATCGACGTCGCCCGGGTCTACACGCACCACGTCGTCGAGCGCCAGCTCGCCGGCGAGACCAACCTGATCGCACAGGTGTGTTTCGCCAAGAACACCGCCGTCGAGGCCGGGGAATGGGTGGCCAACCAGGCCGTCCAGCTCTTCGGGGGGATGGGCTACATGGCCGAGTCCGAAGTCGAACGCCAGTACCGGGACATGCGCATCCTCGGAATCGGGGGCGGCACCACCGAGATCCTCACCGCGCTGGCCGCCAAAACCCTTGGATACCAGTCATGACCGCGCTGCAGTCCACGCTGGACCCGAAGGCTCCCACCTACGCCGCGGCGGCGTCGGCGGTGACCACCAAACTCGACGAGATCGGCGCCGAACTCGCCAAAGCGCTCGCCGGCGGCGGGCCCAAATACGTCGACCGTCATCACGCCCGTGGCAAGCTGACCCCAAGGGAACGCATCGAACTGCTCGTCGACCCGGACTCGCCCTTCCTCGAACTGTGCCCGCTGGCGGCGTGGGGCAGCCAGTTCCAGGTCGGCGCCAGCGTCGTCACCGGCATCGGGGCGGTCTCGGGTGTGGAGTGCATGATCGTCGCCAACGACCCAACGGTCAAGGGCGGCACCAGCAATCCCTGGACGCTGCGGAAGATCCTGCGGGCCAACAAGATCGCGTTCGAGAACCGGCTTCCGGTGATCTCACTGGTGGAGTCAGGAGGGGCGGACCTGCCCACTCAGAAAGAGGTCTTCGTTCCCGGCGGGCAGATGTTCCGCGACCTGACCCGGCTGTCGGCCGCCGGAATCCCGACCATCGCGCTGGTGTTCGGCAACTCCACCGCCGGCGGCGCCTACGTTCCCGGGATGTCCGACCACGTGGTGATGATCAAGGAGCGTTCGAAGGTCTTCTTGGCCGGCCCGCCGCTGGTCAAGATGGCTACCGGCGAAGAGTCCGACGACGAGTCCCTGGGCGGCGCCGAAATGCACGCGCGCATATCGGGTCTGGCCGATTACTTCGCCGTCGACGAACTCGACGCGATCCGGGTCGGGCGCCGCATCGTGGCGCGGCTGAACTGGGTCAAGCAGGGACCGGCCCCGGCGACGGTGACCGAGCCGCTGTTCGACGCCGAGGAGCTGATCGGCATCGTGCCGCCCGACCTGCGCATCCCGTTCGACCCGCGGGAAGCGATCGCCCGCATCGTCGACGGCTCCGAATTCGACGAATTCAAGCCGATGTACGGCTCGTCGCTGGTCACCGGCTGGGCCCGCCTGCACGGCTATCCGCTAGGCATCCTGGCCAACGCTCGCGGCGTGCTGTTCAGCGAGGAATCCCAGAAAGCCACCCAGTTCATCCAGCTGGCCAACCGCTCCGACACGCCTCTGCTGTTCCTGCACAACACCACCGGCTACATGGTCGGCAAGGACTACGAAGAGGGCGGCATGATCAAGCACGGGTCGATGATGATCAACGCCGTGTCCAACTCGACCGTCCCACACATCTCGCTGCTGATTGGCGCCTCCTACGGCGCCGGCCATTACGGCATGTGCGGCCGGGCCTACGACCCCAGATTCCTCTTCACGTGGCCCAGCGCCAAATCCGCCGTGATGGGGGGCGCCCAGCTGGCGGGCGTGTTGTCGATCGTGGCCCGCGCGGCCGCCGAGGCGCGCGGGCAGCAGGTCGACGAGGCGGCGGACGCGGCGATGCGGGCCGCCGTCGAGGGCCAGATCGAGGCCGAGTCGCTGCCGCTGGTCCTGTCCGGGATGCTTTACGACGACGGGGTGATCGACCCCCGCGACACCCGCACCGTCCTGGGAATGTGCCTGTCCGCCATCGCCAATGGCCCGATCAAGGGGACGTCGAACTTCGGCGTCTTCCGGATGTGAGCCCCGTGGGAATCACTCGAGTGCTGGTCGCCAACCGGGGCGAGATCGCCCGACGGGTCTTCGCCACCTGCCGGCGGCTGGGCTTAGGCACCGTCGCCGTCTACACCGACCCGGACGCCGCCGCGCCGAACGTCGCCGAGGCCGACGCCCGGGTGCGGCTGGCGAAGACGACCGACTACCTCAACACCGAGGCGATCATCGCGGCGGCCCGCGCCGCAGGCGCCGACGCGATCCATCCCGGCTACGGGTTCCTCTCCGAGAACGCCGATTTCGCCGCCGCCGTCCTGGACGCCGGTCTGGTCTGGGTTGGGCCTCCCGTGGACGCGGTGCGGGCGATGGGCTCCAAGATCGAGTCCAAGAAGCTGATGGCCGCCGCGGGGGTGCCGGTCCTCGACGAACTCGACCCCGACTCGATCACCGAGGCGCAGCTGCCGGTGCTGGTCAAGGCGTCCGCGGGCGGCGGCGGCCGCGGGATGCGCGTGGTCCGCGAATTGTCCGCTTTGGCAGGCGAAGTCGCCGCGGCCCGGCGCGAGGCGCAGGCGGCGTTCAGCGACCGGACCGTGTTCTGCGAGCGCTACCTGCCGACCGGACATCACGTCGAGGTTCAGGTTCTCGCCGACACCCACGGCACGGTGTGGGCCGTCGGGGAACGGGAATGCTCCATTCAGCGCCGCCACCAGAAGATCATCGAAGAGGCGCCCTCCCCGTTGGTCGAGCGCACACCCGGCATGCGGGCCAAGCTCTTCGACGCGGCGCGGCTGGCGGCCTCCGCCATCGGCTATGCGGGCGCCGGGACGGTGGAGTTCCTCGCCGACCCAAATTCTCAAGCGGGCGAGTTCTACTTCCTGGAGATGAACACCCGGCTGCAGGTCGAGCACCCGGTGACCGAGGAGACCACCGGGCTCGACCTCGTCGAACTGCAGCTCGCCGTCGCCGACGGCGACCGCCTGGACCCCGAACCTCCCGCCGCCCGTGGGCATTCGATCGAGGCCCGGCTCTACGCCGAGGATCCAGCGCAGGGCTGGCAGCCGCAGGCCGGCACGGTGCACAGGATCGACCTACCGGCGGTCCGGGCCGAGTTCGGTGTGCTCGGAAATCGGACCGGGATCCGGTTGGACTCCGGGGTTGTCGACGGTTTCGCAGTGTCGATTCATTACGACCCGATGCTCGCCAAGGTCATCTCGTATGCGCCGACGCGCCGCCGGGCGGCGCTGGTGCTCGCCGACGCCCTGACCCGCGCCCGGCTGCACGGCGTGCGCACCAACCGCGAACTGCTGGTGAATGTGCTGCGGCATCAAGCCTTCCTCGACGGCGCAACCGATACGGCGTTCTTCGCAACCCACGGGCTGGCGGCGCTGTCGGCCCCCCTTGCGGACGCCCGCGGGCTCCGGTTGTCGGCGACCGCCGCCGCACTCGCCGACGCCGCGCACAACCGCGCCCTGGCTTCCGTGCTCGGCTCGATCCCCAGTGGCTGGCGAAACCTCGCGTCCGGCTATCAGGTCAAGACCTACCGCGACGATGACGCGGACGAGCACCGCATCGAATACCGCTTCACCAGAGAGGGATTGGAGCTTCCGGGCGGCGAGTCGCTGCGACTCGTCTCGTCCGCGCCGGACGACGTGGTGCTCGCCGACGGCGACGGGGTGGCCTACCGCTTCTCGGTCGCGCGCTACGACCAGGACGTCTACATCGACTCGGCGCTCGGGCCCGTCCGCCTGGTCGCGCTGCCCCGGTTCCCCGAACCCGGATCGGCCGTCGAACAAGGCTCCCTGATCGCGCCCATGCCCGGCAACGTCGTCCGACTCGGCGCCGCGGTCGGTGAGGCGGTCAACGCCGGGCAGCCACTGGTCTGGCTGGAGGCCATGAAGATGGAACACACCATCACGGCGCCGGCCGACGGCGTGCTTGTCGAGCTCAACGTCTCGGCCGGCCAGCAAGTGGAAGTCGGCGCAGTCCTGGCTCGCGTGGAAGCGCCGGAAACGTAAGGAGATCGGAAATGGCCGACACCGGCTTTATCGAGAACGAGGAACGCCGGGCCCTGCGCAAGGCGGTGTCTGAATGGGCGTCCAACTACGGTCAGGACTATTACCTGCAGAAGGCGCGCGCGCACGAACACACCACCGAATTATGGTCCGAGGCGGGCAAACTCGGCTTCCTCGGGGTGAATCTGCCCGAGGAGTACGGCGGTGGTGGCGCCGGCATGTACGAGCTGTCGCTGGTGATGGAGGAAATGGCGGCCGCGGGGAGCGCGCTGCTGCTGATGGTGGTGTCGCCCGCCATCAACGGGACCATCATCAGCAAGTTCGGCACCGAAGAGCAGAAGAAGCGCTGGATTCCGGGCATCGCCGACGGCTCGGTGACGATGGCGTTCGCGATCACCGAGCCGGACGCCGGCTCCAACTCCCACCGGATCACCACCACCGCCCGCCGCGACGGCGGCGACTGGATCCTCAAGGGCCAGAAGGTGTATATCTCCGGCGTCGACCAGGCGCAGGCCGTGCTGGTGGTGAGTCGCACCGAGGAGGCGAAGACCGGCAAGTTGCGCCCCGCGTTGTTCGTGGTGCCCACTGATGCGCCGGGCTTCACTTTCACTCCGATCGACATGGAGTTGATCAGCCCCGAGCGCCAGTTCCAGGTATTCCTCGACGACGTCCGGCTGCCCGCCGACGCGCTCGTCGGGGCCCAGGACGCTGCGATCGCACAGCTTTTCGCCGGCCTGAACCCCGAGCGCATCATGGGTGCGGCCAGTTCCGTCGGCATGGGCCGGTTCGCGCTGAACAAGGCCGCCGACTACGTCAAGACCCGCCAGGTCTGGGGCATGCCGATCGGCGCGCACCAAGGTTTGTCGCATCCGTTGGCGCAGTGCCACATCGAGGTCGAATTGGCCAGGCTGATGATGCAGAAGGCCGCGACGCTCTATGACTGCGGTGACGATGCCGGCGCGGCCGAGGCCGCCAACATGGCCAAATACGCCGCCGCCGAGGCGGCCACCCGATCGGTGGACCAGGCGGTGCAGTCGATGGGCGGCAACGGGCTGACCAAGGAGTACGGCGTGGCCGCGATGCTAGCCTCGGCCCGGCTGGGACGGATCGCCCCGGTGAGCCGCGAGATGGTGCTGAACTTCGTGGCGCAGACGTCGCTGGGCCTGCCCCGGTCCTACTGATGGACACGCTGGTCGATTATGCCGGTCCGGCAGAGACCGGAGGTCCGGTCGCGAGGCTGACCCTCAACTCACCTCACAACCGCAACGCGCTGTCCACCACACTGGTCAGCCAGTTGCACCGGGGGCTGCGCGACGCCGCGGCGGACCCCGCTGTTCGGACGGTCGTGTTGGGACATACGGGCGGCACCTTCTGCGCCGGCGCCGACCTGAGTGAGGCGAGCGGCGGCGACCCGTTCGACATGGCCGTCGCACGGGCCCGCGAACTCACGGCACTCTTGCGCGCCATCGTCTCCTCGGCGCTGCCGGTGATCGCCGCCGTCGACGGTCACGTCCGGGCCGGGGGTTTCGGCCTGGTCGGTGCGTGCGACATCGCGGTCGCCGGGCCGCGCAGCAGCTTCGCGCTGACCGAAGCCCGCATCGGCGTCGCCCCGGCGATCATCTCGCTGACGCTGCTGCCGAAGATGTCGGCGCGCGCGGCGGCGCACTACTACCTGACCGGCGAGACGTTCGATGCGGTCCGGGCCGCGGAGATCGGGCTGGTGACGATGGCGGTCGACGATGTGGACGCCGCGGTGGCGAAGCTGGTCGCCGACGTGAGCCGCGGCTCGCCGCAGGGTCTTGCGGCATCGAAGGCGCTGACCACCGCCGCGGTCCTCGAGGGATTCGACCGCGACGCCGAGCGGCTCACCGAGGACTCCGCCCGGCTGTTCGTATCCGACGAAGCGCGCGAGGGCATGCTGGCGTTCCTGCAGAAACGGCCGCCCAGCTGGGCGCCCTCCGGCTGAGGACGATTGCAGTTTAGCCAACCCTGTTGCAGCAAAACGTCAACGTCGTACGCTCGTGGGTGATGAGCAATTCAGCGCAGCGCGATGCGAAGGACATGCGTGACGACTCGTCGCGT
This sequence comes from Mycobacterium sp., assembly GCA_031292665.1. GTDB lineage: Bacteria > Actinomycetota > Actinomycetes > Mycobacteriales > Mycobacteriaceae > Mycobacterium. The sequence continues at coordinate 18,103 of JARLGR010000218.1, forward strand.
GCGGCCGACACGGATCGCATCCAGATTGCGCAGTTGCTGGCGTACGCGGCCGAGCAGGGACGCCTGCAACTCAAGGACTACGAGGACCGCCTGACCAAGGCTTACGCGGCGACGACGTATGCGGAGCTGGACCGGCTGCGCGCCGATCTGCCGGGCGCGCCGGTCAACCTGCGCCGGGGCGGCAAGCCCAACCCGGCGCCTTCCACGCTGCTGCTGGCGCTGATGAGCGGGTTCGAGCGGCGCGGCCGGTGGAACGTGCCCAAGAAGCTCACCGCGTTCACCCTGTGGGGCAACGGGGTGCTCGACCTGCGCTACGCCGACTTCACCTCGACCGAGGTCGAGATCCACGCGATCTCGATCATGGGTGCGCAGAGCATCCTGCTGCCGCCCGAGGTCAACGTCGAGATTCACGGCCGCGGCGTGATGGGTGGCTTCGATCACGACGACCTGGGCACCGGCACACCGGGTGCACCGACGGTCAAGATTCGCGGCTTCTCGCTCTGGGGCGGCGTGGGCATCAAGCGCCGGCCCCGCCGGTCGCGCCCTGGCCCCGGACGGTCAAGTCAGCCGGGCACGTAGTCGAAGGTGTCCGGGTCGGGGCCCGTCCTACCCGATTCACCTTTGTCCAGGGCCGAGATGGCATCCATGTCGGCGCTGTCCAGGTCGAAGTCGAACAGCTCGAAGTTGGACTCGATCCGTTCCGGCGTCACCGACTTGGGGAAGACGATGTCGCCGCGCTGGACGTGCCAGCGCAACACCACCTGCGCCGGTGACTTGCCGAGGGCGTCGGCGATGCGGGTGATCACCGGATCGCCGAGCACCTTGCCCTGGGCGATCGGTGACCACGCCTCCGTGGCGATGCCGTGCTCGCGACCGTACGCGCGGACCGGATCGTTGGCGAAATACGGATGGACCTCGATCTGGTTGACCACGGGGACGGTGCCGGTTTCGGCGGCGAGCCGGTCCAGATGTGCGGGCTGGAAATTGGAGACACCGATGCTACGGGCGCGCCCGTCTGCGGCGAACTCTTCCAGCACCTTCCACGTGGAGACGAAGTCTCCGTCGTAGAGCGTGGGCAGCGGCCAGTGGATGAGGAACAGGTCGACGTAGTCGGAGTCGAGCGCTTCGAGCGTCGTGTCGATGGCGCGGCGCGCGTCGTCGGGCTTGTGGAAGCCGTTGTTGAGCTTGCTGGTGACGAAGACCTCGGCCCGGTCCAGACCGGCGTCGCGGATGCCTTGGCCGACTCCCTGTTCGTTTCCGTACATCTCGGCGGTGTCGATGTGCCGGTATCCGATGTCCAGCGCGTGCTTGACGGCCGCCGCCGTGTCGCCGGGCGGGATCTGGAAAACGCCAAAACCCAGCTGAGGAATGCGCACACCGTTGTTAAGTTCGATCGTCGGGACGTTGGTCATAGAGTCCTCCCTTCGAGGTTCTGGGTACCCGGTCGGGAACACTCATATCACCATCCACACCGCTATAACAGCCACATTCGGCGGTGCGGACGGTGAGCGGGCTTCCCGCGCCCCGTTGGTGCCGCAACGACACGATCGGCGCTATCAAGCTCCGCCGCCCCGTCAACCGATCGGGGCGAGGCCACTCCCGTTGCGGTGGTTAGGATTCCACAACCATCAGTGTGTGCCCGGTGGGGTCGCGGAACCAGAACATCGGTGGAACCGGCTCGCCCATTCGCGACACCTGCGGATCGACGTCGACGCCGAGTTCCTTCATCGCCTTGTGGGTGGCGTCGATGTCGCTGGTGGTGAGCGTGACACCGGTGACGGTCGGCTCTACCGGTCCTCCCTGCGGCGGTGGAGCAAGCGCGATGCCGGTTCTGCCGTCGGGTGGGTACACCTCGATCCACCGGAGCCCTCCACCGAACGGTTGGTCGGTTCGCTTCTCGAACCCGAGCGACTCGTAGAACGCGACCGCCTTGTCCTGGTCGGGTGTGGCCAGGCACACCAGGCTGATGGTCGTCAGGCCGATCTTCGTGGTGGTCATCGTGTACCTCCTGGGATGGGGTTGGGGAACCGCGAGTCGGCGGGACGGGCATTTCCGTGTCCGTACGCCCGGGCGATGTCCTGTGAGCTGGCCCAGCGGCTGTAGGTGGGGTACTGCGGCCAGCCGTCGGGCGAGCGCTGCCAGTCTTCCTGGCGCCCGTAGGGCAGGATGTCGATCAATCCGAAGACGTGACTTAGCTGTTCGGTTCCGCGCCCGTCGGTGTGCCAGGTGCGATACACCTGATCTTCGTGGCGCAGAAACACGTTGACCGCGAACCCGCCGCCGGGAGGGGCGCCCACATCGGCGCCGAACGAGCTGTTGGCGGTGGAGTACCAGGCCATCTGGTTACCGACGCGCCGCTTGTATGCGATCGCTTGGTCGATGCGCCCCTGGGTGACGATGACAAAGCGCGCATCGAAGTTGTCCAAAAACTCCAGTCGGGTGAATTGTGCGGTGAACCCCGTACAGCCGGGACACTGCCATTCCCCGCCGGGAGACCACATGTGGTGGTAGACGATGAGTTGCGGTCTACCTTCGAACACGTCGACCAGACGCACCGGTCCTTTCTCGCCTTCGAGCACGTAGTCGGGCATCTGAACCATCGGTAGCCGTCGACGCTGGGCGGCGATCGCGTCGAGCTTGCGGGTGACCGCCTTCTCCCTGACCCGCAGGGCATCTAATTCGCGCTGCCAGGTCTGCTGATCCACGACAATCGGCACCTTTGGGATGATCACGGGTGAAGCCCCCGCCTTCCTATGTTCACGCCGTCCACATTAACCAATGTGGACACTGTACACTTCCATCCGAGGAGGTTGTCAAGCGTTGGCCGACACGAAGTCCGGTTATCACCACGGGGACCTGCGCGCGGCTTTGATCGACGCCGGCCTCGAACTCACGCGTGCGGGCGGGCCAGACGCCTTGTCGATCCGGGCAGCGACTCGGCGGGTTGGGGTGTCTCCCAACGCCGCCTACCGTCACTTCTCCGACCGCGAGGCGCTGCTTACGGCAGTCGCGTCGGCGATTCAAGACCGGGTTGCGGCGCGGATGCGCAGCCCAAGGAGCGGCCGCCGCTCGCCTGCGGCGCAGGCGCGGCATCGGTTGCGTGCGGTTGGGCTTGGCTACATCGAGTTCGCGCTGGACGAGCCTGGATGGTTCACGGTGGCGTTCTTCGGCGCCAACCTCAACGCGGTCTCCGACAAAACCGGCGCGCGCCTTGCACCCCCGTACCGGGCGTTGGTCGAGGCTCTCGACGCCATGGTGGACGCGGGAGTCCTGGCGCCCCAGCGACGCGACGGTGCCGAGTGGTCGTGCTGGTCGGCGGTGCACGGATTCGCCGAGCTGGTCCTACACGGACCCCTCCGGGAGGCGAGCCGCCGTGACCTGGAGTCGCTGGGGCAACGTACGGTCGACGACATCATCGCCGGAGTCTCAGCCAACGTTACTGCGCCAGAATCCCTTAACGCTCCGATGGCATAGCCTCACAGCAGCGACGAGTTGTGGAAGTTCGCGCTACCGACGGCGCCGCGACCTCAGATAGTCGCCCACCACGGCCGCTCCCAGGCCGTCGTCGTCGGGCACCACGACGCGTCCCTCGACGCGCCGGGCGACCTGGTCGATGAACCGCGCCAGGCCGGGATCGCTGCCGAGCCGGAAGATCGTGATCTGCGCCCCGAGGCGGGCCATGTCGTCGAATCCGCGCACCGTGTGGGCGATGGTCCGCGGATGCGGCGGGTAGTCGAAGAAGACGGTGGTGCCGTCGCCGTCGAAGTCCTCCAGGTGGGCGGTCGGCTCACCGTCGGTCACCACCAGCACGACGGGCTGCGCGTTGGGGTGCCGCCGCAGGTGACGACCCGCCAGTGCCAGCGCGTGATGCAGGTTGGTGCCCTGCTCGTAGACGCCCTCGAGGCCAGTGAGCTCGGCGGCCGTCACCGTCCGGGCGTAGCGGCCGAACGCGATGATTTGCAGGGCATCCGAGCGGAACCGTGTGCACACCAGGTGGTTGAGCGCCAGCGCCGTCTGCTTCATCGGCAGCCAGCGATTCTCCATCACCATCGAAAACGACGTGTCGACCAGCAGTGCCACCGCCGCCTGCGTGCGAGTCTCGGTCTCGGAGACCTCGACGTCGTCGACGGTGATCCTCAGCGGGGTAGCGCGGCCGTCCGGCGTCGGGGCTCCGGCCTGCCGCAGCACCGCGTTGGTCAGGGTCCGGGAGATGTGCCACGGCTCGGTGTCGCCGAACTGCCAGGGCCGCGTCGCGCCGGTGAGCTCGCCGGCCGCTCCGGCGCGCCGATGGTCCCGCTCACCGCGCCTCCCGGAAAGCTGTTGCACCACGTCGCGTAACGCTGTCTCGCCGAGCCTGCGCATGGCCTTCGGGGACAGGCGCCACTGCCCGTCGGAACCACGGTCCAGGAAACCCTGATTGACCAGCGCGCGCTCCAGTTCGGCGAGAGTGCGGGCGTCGATCGCGGCCTGGTCACCCAGCTGGCGTGCCAGGGCGTCGAGGTCGACGTCGTCCATGGTGGCGCCCGGATAGCTCTGGGAGAGCTGCTCGGCCAGCTGCTCCAGCTCGGCGATGTCGGACAGCGCCTGGGTGCCCTCGCCCATGCCGAACGGGTTGTCGCCGGAGAACTCTTCCGACCCGGTCCAGTCTTCGCCCGGCCGCGCCGCCTGCAGATGCCCGTCGAGCCGGCTCAGCGCCTGCATCAGCGACGGGGAGCCGAATGCCTGCTGCGCCAACGCATCCAGTTCGGCCCGCTGCTCGGGGCTCAGGCTGTTGCGGAAGCGTTGCGCGGCGGCGGCGCGCTTCGCCAACGAGTCCAACAACTCGTCGACATTGCGCGGGTTCTCCGGAAAGAACTCGCCGTGCTTGTCCATGAAGTCTTGAAAATCCTGTTGGCTGTCCTCTCCGCGGGCGTGCTTGTCCAGCAGCTCGTTGAGGTCGTCCAGCATGTCCTTGACGCGCTGGCGATCCTCGTCCGTGGCGCCCTGTAGCGCTTGCTTCATGCCCGCGAAGCGCTGGTCCAGCATCTCGCGGCCGAGCAAATCCTTGATCTGATCGTATTTTTCGCGGGCCTCCGCGCTGCGCCAGTTGTAGTCGGCGAGCTCCTGCACGGCCTTGGCCGGCGACGAGGGAAGCGCGTCGAGCTGCAGCTCGCCGAAGCGGGCGTCGTCGTCCAACGCGCGGGCCAGCTCCTTGCGTTCGGCGAGCACGGCCTCGTCGAGCAGCTTCTTGATATCCTGCAGCGTTCCGTTTAAATTATTGCGGCGCAACAGCTCCCGTCGGCGCCGGTTCGCCTCTGCCGCCAGCCGGTCGGCCCCGGTCATGTTGTCGGTGCCGCGGCGCAGCAGCTCGGAGAGCGCGCGGCGGGGCGACGTGCCGGTCATGACGTCCTGACCGATCTGTTCGAGCGCCTCGCGCAGATCCACCGGCGGAGCCAGCGGGTCGGGCCCGCCGGTGTACGCCGAGTATCGCGTCGAGTGGCGTTTACCCATAGACGGTTTGACCTTCCCCGGACACCTTGTCGATCCGCTTGGCCAGATACAACGCCTCCAGCGCCAGTTCCAGCGCCGCGGCGCGCTCGCCCTCCGACTGAGCATTCAGCTTTTCCGCGATCCTGTCCACCACCGGCAGGCGCGGGACCGCGGCCAGCACGTCCTTGGCCGACACCCGCTCGCCCGTGGTGACTGCCGAGCCGCCCTCGACCGCGGCCGCCAAGGAACCGACGTCGATGCCACCCAGCACGCGGGATGCGGTGTCAGCGGTCGCGCGGCGCAACAGGTGCTCCAGCACGGCCTGTTCGCGGCCTTCCTCGCCGGACTCGAATTCCAGCTTGCCGCGCAAGACTTCGATCACCGTGCCGAGGTCGACCACACGGGCCACCGGGTCGGTCTCCCCCAGCACCGCGCCCCGGTGCCGGGCGGCGGCGGCCACCGTCTCGGCCGCCGCGATCGCGAACCTTGCCGACACGCCGGAGCGCTGGTCGACGGAATTGGACTCGCGCAGGTACCGGGCGAACCGCGCGATCACCTGCATGAGGTAGTCGGGCACCTGCGCGCTCAAATGCGCTTCCTGCACGATCACGCCCACTTCCGCATCCAGCTCCAACGGGTAGTGCGTCCGGATCTCGGCGCCGAACCGGTCCTTGAGCGGGGTAATGATGCGACCCCGGTTGGTGTAGTCCTCCGGGTTGGCGCTGGCGACCACCAACACGTCCAGCGGCAGGCGCAGCGTGTACCCGCGGACCTGAATGTCGCGCTCTTCCATCACGTTGAGCATCGACACCTGGATGCGCTCGGCCAGGTCGGGCAATTCGTTGACCGCGACGACGCCGCGGTGCGCCCGTGGGATCAGTCCGTAGGCGATCGTTTCCGGGTCGCCCAGGCTGCGTCCCTCGGCGACCTTGATCGGATCGATGTCGCCGACCAGGTCGGCGACGCTGGTGTCCGGAGTGGCCAGCTTCTCGGTGTAGCGCTCGCTGCGGTGCTTCCACTCCACCGGCAGGTCGTCGCCCAGCGTGGCGGCCCGCCGGATCGACTCCGGGGTGATCGGCGAGTAGGGATGCTCGCCCAGTTCCGCCCCGCCGATCACCGGGGTCCACTCGTCGAGCAGCCCGACCAGCGCGCGCAGGAGCCGGGTCTTGCCCTGCCCGCGCTCGCCGAGCAGGACGAAGTCATGACCGGCGATAAGCGCACGCTCCACCTGCGGCAAGACGGTGTCTTCAAAGCCCAGGATCCCCGGCCAGACCTCGTCGCCGTCGGCCAGCGCGGCCAGCAGATTCTCCCGGATCTCCTGCTTGACGCCCCGTTCACGGTGACCGGCGGCGCGCAGTTCGCCGACGGTGCGGGGCAGATCGCTCGGTGTTGTCACCACTCCACGCTACGACGCGACCGCCGATACGGCACTGTGTCCTTCGGTTTTGACGGGTCCTCCGACGCGAGGGTCGGGCAATCGCAATGATTGCCCGACCCTCGGTTGGTGTCCTTTGTCCACCGGAACGGTGGACGCAGAGACCGGCTAGCTCAGGGTGACAGTCGCGTCCGCATCGCCTGTTTTATAGGTGACCGTGCCGTGCTCGAACACCGACTTGAAAGAGCCGTCGGGGAGGATTTGCTCGTCAGAGGTCGGATAGCCCAACTTGCCCTGCGAACCATCCAACTTGTTCCACTGGTCGCGGATCTTGCCCCATACGAAGTAGACCGGGCTCCCATTCCTGTAAATGAGCACGCCGCCGTCGAACTGCTGGAAGACACCGCTGCCGTCCCCGGTCTTTGCCTCGTTGGTGTACGGTGCGCCCAGGTCCTTGCGTTGAGCTTCATTAAGGGTTTGCCATTTCGCGAGAATCGGCCCCTGGACCGTGTACAGCGTGCCGTTAGCGCCCGGGATCTGCGTGGAAGGCCCGGCGGCGCTCGTGGTCGTGGACGTCCCCGCAGAGGATGTCACAGTGGTGGAAGATGTGCTCGAGCTTGTACTTTCGTTCGATTTTGCGTGACACCCTGAACCGACGAGTGCAAATGCCGTAATCGCAGCGGTAAATGCAACTGTTCGTTTACTAATTTCGCGCATCTCGTTCCTCTCGAATTTGGACAGGACGCCCATCGGCTTGTCCAGATCGGATGCTATTGCGGTCGCGACCGACCGGCAAGAAGCAATTTCGCTGCATCGCAACGAGCGTGGCCCAGCCCAGCCCCAGAGCGCAGGTCTCAGTGGGCCCGCTAATGCGCGAAGTGACGCGCCCCGGTGAGATATACGGTGACGCCGGCGCCGGCCGCCGCGGCGGTCACCTCGTCGTCGCGCACCGAGCCGCCCGGGTGCACCACCGCCATCACCCCGGCAGCGGTCAGGGTTTCCAGTCCGTCGGGGAACGGGAAGAACGCGTCGGAGGCCGCGACCGCGCCGCGGACCCGGTCCCCACCGCGCTCGACGGCCAGCCGGGCGGCGTCGACCCGGTTGACCTGGCCCATGCCGACGCCGATCGTGGCGCCGCCGGAGGCGATCACGATCGCGTTCGACTTGACCGCTCGGCAGGCTCGCCAGGCAAACACCAGGTCGGTCAAAGTCGCCGGATCGGCCGGTGAGCCGGTCGCCAACGTCCAGTTGGTCGGGTTGTCCCCGTGCGCGTCGAGTTCGTCGCGCTGCTGGACCAGGAGCCCGCCGCTCACCGGTCGCAGCTCGGTACCACCGGTCATCGGTTCGGAGGCCACCAGCACTCGGATGTTCTTCTTGCGCGTCAGGACGTCGAGGGCACCCGGCGCGTAGGCGGGCGCGACGATCACCTCGGTGAAGATGGTGCTCACGTACTCCGCCATCTCGACGCTGACTTCGCTGTTCGCTGCGATGACTCCGCCGAAGGCGCTCAGCGGATCGCAGTCGTGCGCCTTGCGGTGGGCATCGGCGACCGACACAGACGAGATCGCGATCCCACACGGGTTGGCGTGCTTGATGATTGCCACGCACGTCTGCTCGTGGTCGAACGCGGCCCGCCAGGCCGCGTCCGCGTCGGTGAAGTTGTTGTAGGACATCTCTTTCCCGTGCAGCTGCTCGGCCTGCGCCAGGCCGGGCCACGCACCGGGGTCGTTGTAGAGCGCCGCCTGCTGGTGCGGGTTCTCGCCGTAGCGCAGCATCGCCGAGCGGCGCCAGCCGCGGGCCAACCAGCGGGGAAAGGCCGTCGGCGGACGCTCGGGCGCCAGCGTCGACTCCATCCAGCTCGCCACGGCGATGTCGTACTCGGCGGTGTGCTGGAACGCCAGCGACGCCAACCTTCTGCGCTCGGCGAGCGTGAATCCGCCGTGGCGCACCGCGGCGAGCACCCCGTCGTACCCGAGCGGGTCGGTGATCACCGCCACGCTGGGGTGGTTTTTCGCGGCCGCGCGCAGCATCGAAGGTCCGCCGATGTCGATCTGCTCGACGCATTCGTCGATGTCCGCGCCGGAGTCGACGGTCTCGCTGAACGGATACAGGTTCACGACGACCAGCTCGAACGCCGCGATCCCGAGGCGCTCGAGGGCTGCGGCGTGCTCGGGTTTACGGAGATCGGCCAGCAGGCCGGCGTGGACACGAGGATGCAGCGTCTTGACCCGGCCGTCGAGCACCTCGGGGAAACCGGTCAGCTCCTCCACCCGCGTCACCGAGATCCCTTTTTCGGCAATGGTCTTCGCCGTCGATCCGGTCGAGACGATCTCGACGCCCGCCGCGGTCAGGCCGCGGGCGAGCTCGATCAGCCCCGTCTTGTCGTACACGCTGATCAGCGCGCGGTGGATCGGCCGCCTTGCCATCTCGGGCCAGTCGTCGGTGCTCATCCATCGCCTTTCGTCCGATCGTCGCTTTTCATCCGAGCGTCGCTTTTCGTCCGAGCGTCGCTTTTCGTCCGAGCGTCGCTTTTCGTCCGAGCACGGTCATGCCGCCGATCGCGATCGCGGCCACCACGTCCACCAACAGAATGCGTTCGGTGACTTTGATGCGTTCGTGCAGGGTTTCTTCGGTGTCGCCGTCGAGAACCGGAACCGATTGCTGTGCCAATATCGGTCCGGTGTCCGTCCCGGCATCTACCAGGTGCACCGTACAGCCTGTGACCTTCACGCCGTAGGCCAACGCGTCGGCCACCCCGTGTGCGCCCGGGAACGCGGGCAGCAGCGCTGGATGAGTATTGACGACGCGGCCGCAGAACCGCGAAAGAAATTGCGGCCCAAGAATTTTCATAAAGCCGGCGGATACGACCAGATCCGGCGAGTGTGCGCCGGTGGCGGCGGTGATGGCGGCGTCCCAGGCAGCGCGGTCCGGGTGGTCGCCGAGCCGGACGGTGAACGTGGGCAGCGATGCCGCTGCGGCTATCTCGGTGGCCCGGCAGTCGCGATCGGCGCCGACGGCGACCACTCGAGCCGGGTAGTCCCCGACGGCGGCGTCGATCAGTGCGCTGAGCAGCGAGCCAGTGCCCGATGCCAGGACCACTACCCGCGCCGGTGCACTCGGGGGCACGCGGAGCGGTTCAGCCACATCGAGAGCCTAATGCTGCGACGCTACGTGCCGGCACGGCACGCTGTGGGGGCATGCGCTCGAGTCTGCGTCCAGCGCGATGTCGTCCGGCGTGTCGCCGCGGTGAGCAGACTCGACGCGGTCAGCGCAGATTGGTCACGCGGACGGCGACGAGTCGCCGTCGCGGACCGGTCGACCGTCCTCGGCGGCGTCGTCGGCCGGCTCGTCGTCACCCCCGACGGGTACCTCGTCCTCGACGGAGTCGCCGACCAGCTCCTCGCCGTCGCCGCTGATGGGTGGCTCCTCTTCGCCGGAATCGCCGGCGGATTCCCCATCGTCGTCGAAGAGCCCCGCGAAGTCCCCCGGTTCCTCGGCCGCCGGCCCGGGCGTCGGCTTGGGCCGCCTGGGGCGGCGCAGAATCCCGCCCGTCATCAGCACCGTCACCCAACCAACGACCGAGAACCAGAAGAACACACCGATTACCAAGGCGCCCTGGTCGACGCCGACATCCCCGAAGTTGCCCAGCCGGCCGCTGCCGCCGTACGCGAGCAATGACATCACCCCCGCGCCGGCCACCGCGGCGACCAGAAGTTTGGCGATGGCCTGAACAAGCGGTAGGGCGTGCCGGGCACATTGCTGTCCGACCGCCACGCCCGACGACGCGCCGACGACGAGCAGCGCGACCCACACCGGCCCCAGCGGCGGCCGGGGGACCGCGGCCAGGATCGGCAGCGCCGGAATGTCGCCGCCGAACACGGTGAACGAACTGAACGTCGCGAAGCCCAGGTGAGCACTGGACCCTACCGCGATTGCCGAGGTTCCGACGATCACGTTGGGCGCATACAACACCGACAGCACCGTGAGACTCAACTGCCCGAATATCGAATCGGTGATCCCGTACAGGTCCTGCATGGTCGCCCAGTGCACAACCAGCGACCCCGCCGTCACCATCCCGGACAACCCCACCAAGGCCAACACGCCTGCCGCTGCCGCGCGCAGGGATTCGGCCAGCCAATCCGGAAGCGGCGATGCCGCCAGCGCCCGGCGTCCCACCCGGGACCACACACCGATGGAGGCCCCGACGGCGTGCACCACGAGCACGCTGACGAACGCGCGCAGGGCGCTGGGCGTTTGGAGCTCGGTGATCACCGACGACGCGTCGTGGATGACCGCCAGCGCGATCGCGGCGATGAGCAAGGGTCCGCCCAGCGCCGACGCGACCACCCACCGCACCACGAGCCACGACGAATAGGGTGAGGTAGCTCGCGCCGTAGCGCGCCCCGTGGCCCAGACCATCAACAGCGCGGGCAACAGCGGCATCACGCCCAATTCATGGCCACCGATCGAGATCGGCACCTGATGGACGCCGAGCCACATGCTGGCAATGGCTCCCAGCGCACCGGTCATGTCGCTGTTGGCGATCAGCAACTGAAGCAGGGTGACGGCGGCGATGATGACCAGCGCCAGCACCGCCGGCCCGAACGCGACCCTGACGAGGTCACGCGCCTGCCGAGCGCCCGCCGCCCGGTTGTCCTCCACCCGCGTCACTGTTGGCGCACGTCCCCGACTAGGCGCGGAAACGCATGGTTAGGCCGGCGCGGGACCAGAGGGGCCAGAAGGAGATGACGGCGACTGCTGCCCCTGGCCGAAGGACTGCTGGCCTTCGGACTGGTTCGCGTAATCGACCGGCGCCGAACCCGCCTCGGCCCCCGAGCTTTCGGCACCGGCCGACGGTGGCGGGCTGAAGCTCGGGAAGCCGGTCGGTGGCGTGGAAGTCCCGTGCTGCTGCGCGGCCGGCTGGTGCCCCGACTGCGGCTGGGCCCCGAAACCGCCCGTCGGGACAGCGCTTTGGGTAGGGGCCTGGCTCGACGGGTAGCCCCCATACTGCGCACCGTAGCCGGAAGGTTGGTGCGACTGCTGCGGGTTGTGCGACGGCGGTCCCGTGTGCTGCCGCTGTCCGTAATACTGCTGCTGTCCGTACTGCTCGTATTGCCCGTATTGCCCGTATTGCCCGTACTGGCCGTACTGCGCGTACGGGTCGTACTTGGGTCGCGGTGCGGGCGCGGTGATGACGCCGGCCTCCAACAGGATCACCAAGACGGCGGCGATCGCCTGGAGCACGCTGCACGCCACCAGGGGCCACATCGCCCAGCCGAGCGCGAAGCCGGGGGGCAGATTGATCGTTTCGGTGATGGCCAGCAACGCGCCCAGCACGGCGACCACCCCTACGATTCCCGCGTGGGTCTTGGCCTTGGGCAGCAGGCTCAGTCCGGCGAGCAGCGCGGCGAGCACCGCGAGGATGACCGCGGTGCCGGCGTCACCGGCGCGTCCGCCAACGCCCGGACCCAGGTCGGAGCTGATGATGAAGGTTGGCCCGAAGTTCAGCAGGTAGACCGCCAGCCCGAAAACCACGACCGCGACGTTCAGGTACAGCGGAAGCTTGCTCCTGCCGTCGTCGTCCTTGGTGAACGACGGTGTGCCGCCTGCGTAGGAGCCGCCGGGTTGCGCGGTTGGATATCCGGGACTACCGGGCGAGTAGGTCATGACTCCTCCTGTTGCTTCCAGTGCCTTCAAGTCTGTAGCGGGCGTCACCTGTTGCAGTGTGACGCTGTCCTCCCCGGCGCGCCGTTCGGGAAGCACCCGGCACGGGCAGGCGCTTGCCTCACGACGCGATCGAACAACCACGCTAGCGCACGTACGGATGCCCGCGCCGAAACGACCGGCCGGTCACCCGGGCGCCGCGACGGGGGCCCGCTTGCCCAGCACAGGTAGAACACGTTCTAATTCTGTGCATGGACTACGGCCTCGTGCTTTTCACCAGTGACCGCGGCATCTCCCCGGCGGCAGCCGCCAGGCTTGCGGACGACCACGGCTTCCAAACGTTCTACGTGCCGGAACACACCCATATCCCGGTCAAGCGCCAGGCGGCCCACCCGACGACCGGCGACGCGTCCCTGCCCGACGACCGCTATATGCGGACGCTAGATCCGTGGGTGAGCCTGGGCGCTGCGTGCGCGGTCACGTCGCGGGTGCGGCTGTCGACCGCGGTGGCGCTGCCCGTCGAGCACGACCCGATCACGCTGGCGAAAAGCATCGCCACCCTCGACCATCTGTCCGGCGGGCGGGTCAGCCTCGGCGTGGGGTTCGGATGGAACACCGACGAACTCGCCGACCACGGTGTGCCCCCCGGGCGGCGCCGCACCATGTTGCGCGAGTACATCGAGGCAATGCGGGCGCTGTGGACACAGGAAGAGGCCGCCTACGACGGCGATTTCGTCAAGTTCGGGCCCAGCTGGGCGTGGCCCAAGCCGGTGCAATCCCACATTCCCGTGCTGGTGGGCGCGGCCGGGAACGAGAAGAACTTCAAGTGGATCGCCCGCAGCGCCGACGGCTGGATCACCACTCCGCGCGACCTCGACATCGACGAGCCGGTCAAGCTGCTGCAGGACACGTGGGCCGCCGCCGGCCGGGAGGGTGCGCCGCAGATCGTGGCGCTGGACTTCAAGCCGGTGCCCGAGAAGCTGGCCCGCTGGGCCGAGCTCGGCGTGACCGAGGTGCTGTTCGGGCTCCCCGACCGTCCCGAAGAGGAAATCGCGGCGTACGTGGAGCGGCTGGCCGGCAAGCTGTCCGCGTTGGTCTAAAGCCTGCGGGACCTCTCGTTTAGCGCGAGCAGACGCAGAATCGCACTAATCCGCCTCTCGGCGTGCGACTCTGCGTCTGCTCGGCGGAGAAGGCCTCAGGCCAGCGTGCAGCGGTTGCCGTAGTTGAAGGACCGCACCCGAACCGAGCGTCCGAGGGGATCGCCCTCGATCAGCAGCGCGATCAACTCGTCGTCCTCGGTGGTGGACAGGAACCGGCTGCCGTCGTCCAGGCGGCCGATGACGATCCCGGTCGCACGTCCGCCGTCGCGGCGGACCGTGTAGGTCTCCAAGGTGCCGGCGCCGTCGGCGTTCTCGGTCACCGGTTGGGTCGGCCAGGCGCCGACCTGCGCCTGTAATTCCGCGCTGCGGTCCGGCTTCCACGCGGCCGGGGTGGTCGAATAGACGCCGACGGAGTACTTGCTCAGGATGCCGCCGTTGGCACCGACGAGACCGAATTGACCTGGTGTGCTTCGCATTTGGGCGACCGTCTCGGCGATGGCATGCATCGAGTAATTGTTGCCGGCGCCGCCGAAGAACGGCAGCCCACCGGTGAGGGTCAGTCCGCGCGAATCGTCGGGCGCAATCCCCATGCCGTCGCAGACGTTGAACACCGGCACCGGAAAGCAGCTGTACAAATCGAACGTAGCGACGTCGTCGATCCCGATGCCGGCCAGCTCCAGTGCTTCGCGCACCGCCAGCACCGCCGACGGCGCGTGCCCAAGGTCCGGACGCTGCAGCAGGGCCTGCTCCTCCAGGTCGGCGCGCCCATGCAGGTACACCCAGTTCTCCTCGGGAACACCCATCCGCCGCGCCGCCTCCACCGACATCAGCAGCGCGGCCGCGCCCTGGTTCACCTGGTCGCGCGCAACCATGAGCCGCGGATACGGCTCGGAGATCATCCGGTTGCTCTCGGTCACCGTGATCAACTCGTCCACGGTGCGCTCGACCGGCGCGGCGGCGAACGGGTTGTTGGCGGCGATCTTGGTGAACGGCGCGAACAGCACCCCCATCTTCCGCCGATATTCGGCCGGCCCCAGCCCGGTGCCAGCCCGCCGGGCGTTTTCCAGCAACCCGTACTGGATCGGCGCAGTGGTGAGGCCGTGGATGACGGTGTAGCGCGAGATGAGTTTCTCGATGCCGTGGCCGCGGTCTTCCAGGTCATCGTCCACGGTCTCGGTGAAGTCGGGCTTGTTCTCGGCCTCAGTCGTCGGCGCAGCGAAGTGCCGCAACGTCGACGTCGCATCCGAGCCGAAGACCAGGGAGACGTCCGAACCACCCGCGGCGATCTGCGCGGCCAACTCGCTGATGAGATGCTGCGGCCCCTGGCCCCCGACGATCTCCAAGATCGCGCGGGCGGGCCGCGCGCCGAGGCGGTTGGCCACCGACCGCGGGTAGTTGTTGGACCGCCCCAGCACGGCCGTGGCGACCGGCCCGGAGATCTCGAATTGCCGGACGCCGGCCACGGTGTCGACGGCTGCCGCTACCGCTTCGAAGTCGGCGCCGCAGTCAATGAGGGCGGCCCGGGCGGCACCGGCGGCCAGTTCCACGGGCGACATCGCCCGGTAGTCGAGATCGTCGATGCGCTCCGCGGCCTGCCCAACTCCGACGACGACGGGTGTGCGCGGGTCGAGGGTCACGTGCGGAACTCGCTACACGCTGCCCAGGAGTTCGCGGGCCAGCGCCGCCGTTTCCGACGGCGTCCTGCCGACCTTGACGCCGGCCGCCTCCAGGGCCTCCTTCTTGGCGGCCGCGGTACCCGACGAGCCGGACACGATCGCGCCCGCATGGCCCATCGTCTTGCCCTCCGGCGCAGTGAATCCCGCGACGTAGCCGACGACGGGCTTGGACACGTGAGCCTTGATGTAGTCGGCCGCACGCTCCTCGGCGTCGCCGCCGATCTCACCGATCATCACGATGACCTTGGTGTCGGGATCCTTCTCGAACGCCTCGATGGCGTCGATGTGGGTGGTGCCGATCACGGGGTCGCCGCCGATTCCGATCGCCGTCGAAAAGCCGAAATCGCGTAGCTCGAACATCATTTGGTACGTCAGCGTGCCGGACTTGGACACCAGCCCGACCGGTCCGGTGCCGGTGATGGTGGCGGGAGTGATGCCCGCCAGCGCCTCACCCGGCGTGATGATGCCCGGACAGTTCGGCCCGATGATCCGCGTCTTAGGGACCCCGTCGACGGAATTAGCGAGGTTGTAAGCCCACGCGTATGCGGTGTCCTGCACCGGAATTCCCTCGGTGATGACCACCAGCAGCGGAATCTCCGCGTCGATGGCTTCGATGATCGCGTCCTTGGCGAACTTCGGCGGCACGAAGACGACGGACACGTTGGCGCCGGTCTCCTTCATCGCCTCCTCGACGGTGCCGAACACCGGCAGCTCGATGTCGTTACCACCGGCATCCTTGTGCGACACCGTGGTTCCCGCCTTGCGGGCATTGACGCCGCCCACCACCTGGGTGCCCGCCTTCAGCATGAGCGCGGTGTGCTTGGTGCCCTCGCCACCCGTGATGCCCTGGACGATGACCTTCGAATCCTTGTTCAGGAAGATCGACATTGATTGGCTCCCTTACTTGTTCGCCAGCTCGGCGGCTTTGTCGGCGCCGGCGTCCATGGTCTCGGCCTGGATCACCAGGGGGTGGTTGGCCACGGCGAGAATCCGGCGGCCCTCCTCGACGTTGTTGCCGTCGAGCCGGACCACCAGCGGCTTGTTGGCCTCGTCGCCGAGGATCTCCAACGCCTTGACGATCCCGGTGGCCACCGCGTCGCACGAGGTGATGCCACCGAATACGTTCACGAACACGCTCTTGACCTGCGCGTCGTTCAGGATCACGTCCAACCCCGCAGCCATCACCTCGGCCGACGCGCCACCGCCGATGTCCAAGAAGTTGGCCGGCTTGACGCCGCCGTGCTTCTCACCGGCGTACGCGGTCACGTCCAGCGTCGACATCACCAGGCCCGCGCCGTTACCGATGATTCCGACTTGACCGTCGAGCTTGACGTAGTTGAGATCGTGCTCCTTGGCCTTCAGCTCGAGCGGGTCGGTGGAGTCGCGGTCCTCGAATTCGGCGTGGTCGGGGTGACGGAAATCGGCGTTGGCATCGAGCGTGACCTTGCCGTCCAGCGCGAGGATCCGATCGTCTGGGGTGCGCACCAGCGGGTTGACCTCGACCAGGGTGGCGTCCTCGGCGACGAATAGCTCCCACAGCTTGGAAATGGTGACCGCGGCGGCGTCGAGCACCTCGGCCGGCAGGTGGCCCTGCTCGGCGATCGAACGCGCGGTCGCCAGGTCGACGCCCTTGACGGCGTCCACCGGAACCTTGGCCAGCCGCTCGGGCTTGGTGGCGGCCACCTCTTCGATCTCCATGCCGCCCTCGACCGAGCACATCGCGAGGTAGGTGCGGTTGGCGCGGTCGAGCAGGAAGGAGATGTAGTACTCCTCGGCGATGTCGCTGGCCTCGGCAACCAAAAGTTTTTTGACGATGTGGCCCTTGATGTCAAGGCCGAGGATGTTCTTCGCGTGCTCGTAGGCGTCGTCGGGTGTCGCGGCGTATTTGACGCCGCCCGCCTTGCCGCGTCCGCCGATCTTGACCTGCGCCTTGACCATCACCGGACGACCGATCTCGGTGGCAATCTCCCGAGCGCCCTCGGCGGTGTCCGTCACCCGGCCGGGCGTGCTGGGTACGTTGTGCTCGGCGAACAATTCTTTTGCTTGATATTCGAAAAGGTCCATGAACTCACTGTCTTCACTCGGCTTGACTGCTGGGCCTGCGTCGGCGGCGCCGCACCGGGCAACTCGCACGGACGAACTGTATCCACCCGCCAGAAGGCTGCTACCGTCGCGTGCCACGATGTGGCACAGGTCACGACGCACTCGCCGGTACGGCTCGTGATACAAGTCACACTTTCGGCCGGATGTCCGCTCAAGGTTGCCACCGTCGTACCCGAGCGGATACCGTCCTAGGGTCCAGATAACGATATGGTTACGATACGAGGACATTTCAGCTTGTCCCTGCACCGTTTCGCCCGTACTTCCGCCGCAACTGCAGGCGTGGTGAGGGTCGGTCGCGCGGCTAGCGGCCGTGCGGAGCTCCATCGCAACGAAGTCACCGAAATCCTGCCCCTCGACGGCTTCGACTTCGACCTGGACTTCAAGGACGCCACGGATCTGGCTGACCTGGACTTCAGCAACGACTCCACCTTCGACAACGAAGCGCGGGTGTTGCTGGCTCCCGAGCTCGACGATCTGAACGACACGGTCGATCTCACGCCGCTGCGGCTGGCCGCCCCTACCGAGGTGATGGTGCGGGCGCCCATCAAGACCGGCACCGACCCGCGGTTCGATCGCTCCCGGGACACCTCCCGCGACACCTCCCGCGACACCGATGTCATCCCGGTGGTGCGGCGCGGCGGTCAGCACCGCAGGCAGCCGACCAGCGCCGCCAAGGGCCGCCTGCTGATCTCGGCGATGGCCGCCGGTGCCGCGGCTGCGGCCGCGCACAGCGCGACCGGCCACGCCGACACCCCCAAGACCGAGCCCGTCCTGACGGCGAACGCGACGTCCCTCACCGGCGGGTCCGGGGGTAACGCCACAGGTGGCGCCCAGGTGATCGCGGTTCAGCCCGCGGCGAGAACCGCCCTGCACAACCAGGAACTCGCGAAAGGGGTGGCCTTCGCGGACGACCGCGCCCAGCGCGAGGCGCGGTTACAGCAGCCGCCCTACGTCATGCCGACGAAGGGCATCTTCACCTCCAACTTCGGCTACCGCTGGGGTGTGCTGCACGCCGGCATCGACCTCGCCAACTCGATCGGAACGCCGATATACGCGGTCTCCGACGGTGTCGTGGTCGACGCGGGACCAACCGCGGGCTACGGCATGTGGGTCAAGCTGCGCCACGCCGACGGCACGGTCACGCTCTACGGCCACGTCAACACCACGCTCGTCAGCGTCGGTGAGCGGGTGATGGCCGGCGACCAGGTAGCGACCATGGGAAACCGTGGCAATTCCACCGGCCCACACCTGCATTTCGAGGTGCTTCAGGGCGGCGCCGAACGAATCGACCCCGTGCCGTGGCTCGCTAAGCGGGGTCTTATGGTCGGCAACTACGCTGGTTGAGGTGACCGCGCCAGACCAGCCAGCACCTGCTCCACAACCCCCAGAGCCTGAGTCACCCTCCCAATCGCGCACGCGGATCATCCGACGGGCACCCACCGGACCGGTCCCCACCGTGGCGGATTCGCCGACCACCCACATTCCCCGGCAGCCACCGAGTTACTCGCGCGCGGATCGGGGATCGTTCTCGGGCGCGCCGACCGCTGCGCACAGCGGCCGCACCGCCGTCGCCGCCTGCGCCGTCAGCATCGTCAGCGGGTGGGCGACGTCGGTGGTGGCCACCGACCTCATCGCCGGCTGGTGGCGAACCGACCGCCTGTTCTGCATCGCGGTCGCGTTCCTCGCCATCGTGTTCGCCGCGACCACCGTTTCCGGCGTGATCATGTTGCTGCAGCACCGGCCTCTTGGGCGTTACCTCATCGTGGCCGGGGCGGTCGTCGCGGTACTGACCTACGGCGGCGTCTTCATCGCGGGCGCCCGTGTCGCGTGGATCGTGTATTTGCTGTGGGTGCTGCCAGTCGCCAGCGTGATCCTGGCGCTGCACCCGAAAACCACACGCTGGCTGCAGGGCTGATCCGCCCCGAACGTGTATTGACTGCGAGATCTTCGAGGGAGAATTTTCGCGCTGAATGCACGCTCGGCGCGAGCCCGCTAGAGCTTGCTGATCGGGGCGTGGTTGTGCATCAGCTTCACCCGCCCCGCGCTGCCGAAGTCGATCAGCGACATAGCCGATTCGCCGACGCCGGACACCTCCTCGACCCGGCCCAGCCCGTACTTGTCGTGCGTCACGCGGTCGCCAGGTTCCAGGACCAGCAGTGGGCGCTTGCTCGCGCCGGAGCGGGTGGGCGCCGCGCGGGGCGTGCCGAACCGGCCGGCGCCGCTCACCGGCGCGCTGAACGACGGGGCAGGCGCGGTGCGCCGCCAGTCGATGAGTTCTTGCGGAATCTCCCGCAAGAACCGCGATTCCGGGTTGAGCATCGGCTGCCCCCAGGACGACCGGACGATGGCCCTGCTCAGGTACAGCCGCTGACGGGCCCGGGTGATGCCGACGTAAGCCAGGCGCCGCTCCTCGGAGAGTTCGCCTGGATCGTCCAGCGACCGCATGTGCGGAAACATCCCGTCCTCCCATCCGGTGACGAACACCACCGGAAACTCCAAGCCCTTCGCGGTGTGCAATGTCATCAGAGTGACCACACCGGCGTCGTGCTCGGGGATGTCATCGGTGTCGGCGACCAGCGAGACCCGTTCCAGGAAGTCCGCCAGCACACCGGTGTCCGGCACGTCTTCGTCCCGGGGCGTTGACGGCGACTCGTCGAGCGCGGCGGCGTTCGCCCGGTCGATGCTGAATTCGTGTGCCAGGCTGACGAGTTCGTTGAGGTTGTCCAGGCGGGCGAGCTCTTGGGGGTCGGTGGAGGATTCCAGCTCCCGGCGGTATCCCGTCCGCTCGAGCACAGATTCGACCAGGTCGCCGAGGTCGTCGTCGAGGTGTCCCCTCAGGTCGTCGAGCAGCTCGACGAAGCCCGCGATCGCCTTTTCCGCGCGGGTATTGAGCATCGGCACTTTGCCTTCGGCCGCCGCCGTCAGCGCGTCGGCGAAACTCGAGCCCGTGGTCTCGGCGTACACCGCCACACAAGCCTCGGCGCGATCGCCGATGCCGCGACGGGGGGTGTTGAGGATGCGGCGCATGCTGACCGCGTCCCCGGGGTTGTCCAGCACCCGCAAGTAGGCGACGATGTCGCGGATCTCCCTGCGCTCGTAGAAGCGCACTCCCCCAACGACTTTGTAAGGAATTCCGGCGCGGATGAACACCTCTTCCAGCGACCGCGACGAATTGTTGGTGCGGTAGAACACGGCCACGTCGTTGTAGGTGATCTCGCCGCGCTCGGCGAGCGCATCGATCTCCTCGGCCACGAACCGCGCCTCGTCGTGCTCGTTGTCGGCGACGTATCCGGCGATCAGCTCGCCGGTGCCGGCGTCGGTCCACAGCCGCTTCTCGCGGCGCCCGGCGTTGCGAGCGATCACGGCGTTGGCCGCCGACAGGATGTTTTGCGTCGAGCGGTAGTTTTGTTCCAGCAAAATGGTTGTCGCGTCGGGATAGTCGCGTTCGAAGTCCTCGATGTTGCGGATGGTGGCACCACGGAACGCGTAGATCGACTGGTCGGCGTCACCGACCACGCACAACTCCGCCGGCGGCAAATCGTCGGGCGAAGCCTGGTCTCCCGGGGCGCCGTGGCCGACCAGTTCCCGCACCAACACGTACTGCGCGTGGTTGGTGTCCTGGTATTCGTCGACCAGGACATGCCGGAACCGCCGCCGATAGTACTGGGCGATGTTCGGGAACGTCTGCAGCACCGCGACGGTCTCGCCGATGAGGTCGTCGAAGTCCAGGGCGTTGGCCGCCCGCAGCCGCCGCTGGTATTCGCCATAGACCGACGCGACGGTGCGGGACAAGTCATCGGACTCATCGGTCAGGGCGCCCACCGCCCGGGCGGGATCGACCAACTCGTTCTTCAGGTTGGAGATGGCGTTGGCCAGCAGGCGTGGCGAGTAGCGCTTGATGTCGAGCCCCATGTCGCGCCCGATCATCTGCAGCAGCCGCCGCGAGTCGTCGGCGTCATAGATCGAGAAGTTGGAATTGAGTCCGTCGATCAGCGACGCCTGGTTGCGCAGGATGCGCACACAGGTCGAGTGGAACGTGGACACCCACATCGCGCGCGCCCGGTTGCCGACCAGCCGCACCACGCGCTCGCGCATCTCCGCGGCGGCCTTATTGGTGAACGTGATGGCCAGGATCTGACCGACCCCGACGCCCCGCGCCGCCATCAGGTACGCGATGCGGCGCGTCAACACCGCCGTCTTGCCCGATCCCGCGCCGGCCACGATCAGCAGCGGCGAACCCTGGTGCACCACCGCCTGGCGCTGCCGGGGGTTGAGGCCGTCAAGCAGCTCATCTGCTGCCGAGTCCGGCTTGGTATCGGTTGCGTGCACGCTCATGTCGGTCCCAACTTACCGCCGCCCTGCGACACGCGTGGGTAGGCACGTGCCCCACGGGTCCGCGCAGCGTGACGGCCGGTTCGGCAGCGTGTTTTTTGCACGTGCGCCGTCCTTAATGGCACACTCGATGGGTGCTCAACGCGCAGCAGTGGCTCAGGCGATTTTTCTATGGGTACCGGCCAGCGGTGCCCGTGGTCTAGCTGCTTTCGCTTAAGCCCCGTGGTCCGCTTCCGGATTCGGGGCTCGTTTCTTTTGTGAGGTCCGCGCCGGATGAGACCAGAACCCCCACATCAGGAGAACGCGGAGTTAGCAGAGATGAACATCGAAATGGCCGACACCGAGCAGGCCGCCGACATCGACGGGTTGCGCCGAGAGATCGACCGGTTGGACGCGGAGATCCTCGCCGCGGTCAAGCGGCGGGCCGAGGTGTCCCGGGCGATCGGCAAGGTCCGAATGGCATCCGGCGGCACCCGGTTGGTGCACAGCCGCGAAATGCAGGTCATCGAGCGATATAGCGAACTCGGCCCCGAAGGCAAGGACCTGGCGATGCTGCTGTTGCGGTTGGGCAGGGGCCGGCTCGGTCACTGATTTCACCGGGGCCGCACCGGGGTCGCCGCACTATGGTCGAAGTATGAGCTCCGTCCAAACCATCCCCGACATCACCGCCACCCCGGCGTGGGACGCCCTGCGCAGGCATCACGAACAAATCGGCGAAGCCCACCTTCGCCAGTACTTCGAGGACGACCCCGACCGCGGCCGCGAGCTCACGTGCACGGTCGGCGACCTCTATATCGACTACAGCAAACACCGCATCACCCGAGAGACGCTGCGGCTGCTGGTCGATCTGGCGCGCGCGGCTAACCTCGAGGAGCGCCGCGACCAGATGTTCTCCGGCGTGCACATCAACACCTCGGAGGATCGGGCGGTGCTGCACACCGCGCTGCGGCTGCCGCGCGACGCCGAGCTGATCGTCGACGGCCGCAATCTCGTCAAAGAGGTCCACGCCGTGCTCGACGCCATGGGTGATTTCACCGACCGGCTGCGCAGCGGGGAATGGGAGGGAGCCACCGGGAAACGGATCAGCACCGTCGTCAACATCGGTATCGGCGGGTCAGACCTGGGTCCGGTGATGGTCTACCAGGCGCTGCGCCACTACGCGGACGCGGGAATTTCAGCGCGCTTCGTCTCCAACGTCGACCCGGCCGACCTGATCGCCACGCTGACCGACCTGGAACCCGCCACAACGCTTTTCATCGTTGCGTCCAAGACGTTTTCCACGCTGGAGACGCTGACCAACGCAACCGCCGCGCGCCGCTGGCTGACCGACGCCCTCGGCGACTCCGCGGTGTCCAAACACTTTGTGGCCGTCTCCACGAACAAGCGCCTGGTCGACGACTTCGGCATCAACACCGACAACATGTTCGGGTTCTGGGATTGGGTCGGCGGTCGCTATTCGGTCGATTCGGCGATCGGCCTTTCGGTGATGGCCGCCATCGGTCGTAACGCCTTCTCGGATTTCCTGTCCGGATTTCACATCGTCGACCGGCATTTCCGGACCGCTCCGCTGGAGTCCAACGCGCCCGTGCTGCTCGGCCTGATCGGAGTGTGGTACTCCAACTTCATGGGCGCGCAATCGCGCGCCGTGCTGCCGTATTCCAATGACCTGGCACGCTTCGCCGCCTATCTGCAACAGCTGACCATGGAATCCAACGGCAAGTCGACGCGCGCCGACGGCACACCGGTCACCACCGACACCGGTGAAATCTTTTGGGGCGAGCCGGGAACCAATGGCCAGCACGCCTTCTACCAGTTGCTGCACCAGGGCACCCGGCTGATACCGGCCGACTTCATCGCCTTCAGCCAACCCCTCGACGACCTGCCCACCGCCGAAGGCACCGGCAGCATGCACGACCTGCTCATGAGCAACTTCTTCGCCCAGACTCAGGTGCTGGCGTTCGGCAAGACCGCCGAGGAAATCGCCGCCGAAGGCACACCCGCGGCCATCGTGCCCCACAAGGTGATGCCGGGCAATCGGCCGTCCACGTCGATCCTGGCCGACCGGCTCACCCCGTCGACGCTGGGCCAGTTGATCGCGCTCTACGAACACCAGGTTTTCACCGAGGGCGTGATCTGGGGCATCGACTCGTTTGACCAGTGGGGTGTGGAACTGGGCAAAACGCAGGCCAAAGCGCTGCTCCCGGTGATCACGTCCGACAGCTCACCGGCGCCGCAGTCGGACAGCTCGACCGACGCGCTGGTGCGTCGCTACCGGACCGAAAGAGGCCGCACCAGCTGACCGTGTCGCGCCGACAGTGAATCTGACGACGCGACACGCCGTAATGCCGTCGCCGGATTCATACCCGGCGCAACGGCTTTAAGCGAACCACTTGCCCAGCCGGGCCGGCAGCACCCGCATCACCTGCACCAGCGGCTCCCACGGCCACCAAGGCACCGCCGCCCGGCCCCGCTCCCGCTCGATCGCATCGACCAGCGACTTGACGCCAGTTGCGTTGTCCACCATCAACATTGTGCTGTTCGATTTGGCCGTCATCTCCGACTCGATGTAGCCCGGCTCGATCGTTGAGACCGTGATCGGGCCGCTGTGGTACTCGGCACGCAGCGATTCGCCCAGCGAGCTGACGCCCGCCTTGCTTGCGGCGTAGGCGGCTTTGACGCCCGGGACTCCTTTGTTGCCCAGCACCGACGAGATCAGCACCAGGTGTCCCGAGCCACTCTTGTGGAACATCTCCAGCGCTGTCTCGATCTGCACCAGCGCGGCAACCAGGTTGGTCTCGATGGTCGCCTTGTTCGCCCAGAGCTTGCCCGAGCCGAGCCTTGCGCCCTTGCCGATGCCGGCGTTGACGATGACGCGGTCGATGCCGCCGAGCTCGTCGCTGAGCTCGGAGAACACCTTGGGCACCTGTTCGTGGTCGTTGACGTCCAGCGCCGCGACCGCGATCTTGATATCCGGATACTGCAGCGAAAGCTCGGCTTTCAGCTCGTCGAGCCGGTCCGTTCGACGGGCGCACAGCGCCAGATCACGGCCCTTGGCGGCAAACGCGCGCGCCATCCCGGCGCCCAAGCCGGAACTGGCACCGGTGATGAGGATCTTCTGGCGAGTCACCCGGGCAGCTTAGCGAGTGCTCGAGCGGCTACTTGAGCAGCCGCGACATTCGCCGGTCGGCCAGCACCTTGCCGCCGGTCTGGCACGTCGGGCAATACTGAAAAGACTTGTCCGCGAACGCAACCTCGCGCACGGTGTCCCCGCACACGGGGCACGGCAGGCCCGTCCGGGCGTGCACCCGCAGGCCGGACCGCTTCTCCCCTTTGAGCGTCGCGGCCCCCTGGCCGACCGATCGGGTGACCGCGTCCGTCAGAACAGACGCCATCGCGTCGTGCAGGGTGGTGAGCTGTTCGTCGGTCAGCTTCCCGGCCGTCGCGAACGGCGAGATCTTGGCGACGTGCAGGATCTCGTCGCTGTAGGCGTTGCCGATGCCGGCGATCACCTTCTGGTCGGTGATGACGGTCTTGATCCGGCCGGTGTTGCCGGCCAGCACTCCCGCCAGGTCGTCGGCGTTGAGCTCCAGTGCGTCGGGGCCGAGGGCGGCGATACCCGGCACCCGCCGCGGGTCGTAGACCAGCCACACTGCCAACCGTTTCTGAGTTCCCGCCTCGGTGAGGTCGAAGCCCGGCCCGCCGCCCGGGACTCCGAGATGGACGCGCAGCGCGATCGGCCCCTTGCCCGGCCGCAGCGGCGCCGCGGCCAGCGTGTCCGACCAGCGCAACCAGCCCGCCCGTGACAGGTGGGCGATCAGCCACAGGTTCCCGGCGTGCAAGCCCAGGTACTTGCCCCACCGCTCGGACCCGGTGACGGCGTGGCCGTGCAGGGCGGTGACAGGCGGGTCGAAGGTCTTCAGTACCGACAGGGCGGCGACATCGACGCGGCCGACCGGCAATCCGACGGCATGTCGCCGCAAGTGGTCGACCAGCGCTTCGATCTCGGGAAGTTCGGGCACACGTTCAGTCTGCCGGTCGCAATAAATAGGTGTCCATGATCCAGCCGTGGCGGGCGCGCGCGTCGGCCCGCAGCGCCACGATGCGCGCGCCCACCTCCCCGACGTTGCCCGCGACCAGGAGCTCATCGTCGGAGCCGAGGTAGGCGCCCCACCAGATCCGGGTGTCCGCGGGGCACGCCTGAAACGAGCAGTCAGCGTCGAGCATCACGACGACGGATCCGGAGGCCGAGCCGGAGATGCCGTGCTCCCGCAACTGCCGACCGGTCGTGATCAGGACCGGTTCACCCACCTCGTTGAGCGGGATGTGGTGGCGAGCCGTCAGCGCCTGCACCGCGGTGATTCCCGGGATGACGTCCAGTCCGAAGTCGACCTCCGCCGCGACCGCGTCGAGGATGCGCAGCGTGCTGTCGTACAACGACGGGTCACCCCACGCCAGGAATGCGCCCACCCCGTCGGGACCCAACTCGTCGGAGATGGCCTTCGCCCAAAGCCGCGCACGCGCCGCATGCCACTCCGACACCGCGTCCCGGTAGTCGGCCGCACTGTCCAGGCCGGCCGACCGCTTCGGGTCGGGCAGCTCGACGAAGCGGTACCCGGGTTCGCGGATGAACCGGGCGCAGACCTCCCGGCGCAACGCCACCAGGTCGCCCTTGGCCTCACCCTTGTCCATGGCGAAGAACACCTGCGTGTCGTTGAGCGCCTCGATCGCCTGCACGGTCAGGTACTCGGGGTTGCCCACGCCGATGCCGATGACGTGAAGATGTCGGCCCAATCCACTCTCCTGACGCGCGCGGTGCTCAAGCCAGATTGCCGAATCGAAATCGCAAAGACCTAGTCGGGTCCTCAGGTACCCGGTACCATCGGTATTGACTAACTGTTGCGTTCTCCCTGCCGCACGAAGCACTGAAGGGACACCAGCGATGACCACTGCGGTGAAGCCAAGTGGGCCGAGTCGTGAGGAGTTCTCGGACCGATTGCTGAAAGGCTCGGTCAAGAAGTCCTACGAGCCCGTCGTCGACATCGACTGGGACGCGCCACTGGACCCGGACAAGTTCTATCTGCCGCCGCGGTTGGTGTCCCTGTACGGCACCCCGATGTGGGACGGGATGACCCGCCAGCAGCAGATCGAGCTGTCCCGCCAGGAACTGGTCAACACGTTGTCTGCCGGGATCTGGTTCGAGAACATGCTCAACCAGTCGTTGCTGCGCACCATCCTGCACGAGGACCCCACCAGCCGGTCGACGCACTACAAGCTGACCGAGTTGGGCGACGAGACCCGCCACATGGTGATGTTCGGCAAGGCGATCGAGCGCATCGGCGCCAAGCCGGTGCGCCCGCGGCGGTTGCACCGCATGATCATCAACACGCTCCCGCTCGCGTTTCAGCGCGGCTCGATGCTGTGGGTGGCCGCACTGATCGGCGAAGAGATTTTCGACTCGCTGCAGCGGCAGATGATGGATGACCCGGACCTTCAGCCAATCATCCAGCGGATCATGCGGATTCACGTCTCCGAGGAGGCGCGCCACATTCAGTTCGCCCGCGACGGCGCGCGCACGCGGGTCGCCGAAATGCCGCGGTTCAACCGATGGTTCATGGCCAACATCAACGGGCTCGGCGGGTACTTCTTCAACTACCTGTTCAGCAACCCGATCCCGTACGCGCGGACAGGCCTGGACGCCAGGCGGGCACGAAAGATCGCGCGCACCAGCCCGCACCGCCGCGAGACGCAGGTTGCCGGCTTCGCTCCCCTGGCGGCGTTTCTGACCGAGGTGGGTCTGCTGGGTCCGATCGCACGCCGTGGGTGGAAGCGCAGCAGGTTTCTGTGACGCGCCCGGCCGGGGCGGGCCCGCACGTCATCATCGCCGGCGGGGGCGCCGCCGGTCAGGCCGCCGCGGCCGAACTGGCGGCGGCCGGAATCACCGACTTACTGATCCTCGATGAGGCGCCGCGGGACAGCGTTTTCGACGACACCAACCACACCTGGACCTTGCACACCGCGGACGGCGGGGCCTTCCGGAGCCGGATCGTGATCGCGGCGCACCGGCCACCGTACGTCCCATGGATACCGGAGATCGCCGGGCGCAACGACTTCCGCGGACCGTCCTTTCACGCGGCACAGTGGGACTCCGATTTCGACCCGGCGGGCAAGCGCGTCGCGGTCGTCGGCGCCGACGCCGGCGCGGGTCACCACATGGCGCGGCTGACCGAATCGGCGGCCTCGGTGACCGTCTTCGCGCACGCACCGCGCCGGATCGTCTACGAGTTGCCGACTGCGGCGACCCGCGCCAAACGCTGGCTGGGCCGCCGTGTCCGACCGGCCGCGCACAGCGGCCCGTCGCGGCCCGCGCTGGTCAGGTCGGCCATCGCCGGCATCACCTCGGCGGGCATCCGCACCGCCGACGGCGTCCACCACTGCGCCGAGGCCATCATCTACGGCACCGGGTTCGCGATTCCCGAACGGAGTGCCGAGGACACGCTCATCGGGGCAGACGGCGTGACCATCCGCCACGCCTGGGACGATGGCATGGAACCCTACTTCGGGGTCGCCGTCCGCGGCTTCCCGAACTACTTCTTCCTCGCGGGGCCCGACATCGCCGCGCAATCCCGCTACATCGTCGAGTGCTTGCGGCTCATGGCGGACACCGCCGCCACCCGCATCGAGGTGCGGCGCAGCACCCAGCAGGTGTTCAACGAGCGCGCCTGCCTGCACGCCGCGCGGCCGCACCGGGTGGGATCGGCGTTCGACCTGTCGTTTGAGGGCAGCGATGCCCGCGCGACGTACGCCGGGGCGGCAACCCTGACGATCGCCGACACCCACCATCCGGTGCGCGTGCGGCTGGCCGGCCGTCTGGACCCGAACGACGGCCACTACCATTGGCAGGGAACGGTTTTCGCGTCGCCGTCGCGACCCCTACCGGATGAGATGCTCCAGCAGTCGCGAACGGCGACCCTGACGGTGGGCGAGCGCAGCGCGCCCGCGCGCATCGTCGAAAAGACACCCTGGGGCACGCACTCGGTTGCCGGTGTCGGCGCTCCGCCCTACGCCCCGAGCTGAGCGGACGGCCTCGGCGGCGCAGCGGCGAAACCCGGAGCGGCCGTTTTCAGAGTTTTGCCGTTACACCAAAGCGGGTACTCCCCCGCGTGCGCGCGATGCGCAGTGACGATAGAAATGTTCGACCTGGCGAGCGCCGGTGCTCCGGACGGGGTCCGGCAAACCCGGCGTCCGGACCGCAGCCGGGCGCTGCGCGAGGCGGACCGCCGAGCCAGTTGAACGCCGGCGGCGCCGACGTCGTTCAAGTTTGAGTTAGGAGCTTCTGCCGTCGGGGGGCGGTCCTCAAATAGGTGGCCGGAGGGGAAGCAGAGGAGCAAATATGGAACCGGACGACGACACCGGGCCGAAAAGCCGGATTCCCTTTTCGGCGGCACGCGCCATAAGTGTGCGTGCGCGGAGATTGGGACACATGCGCTCCCCCGTCGTCTTGCGGGGGGCAGTAGGGGCGGGCGATGGCTCGAAGGCAGGGCTGTCATGGACGTGAGCGCCGTCGCCCAGTCGCCCAGCTCGCTTGCCGTTACCACCCGGCTGGATGAGTCGGTGGCCGTCCTGACCGTCGAGGGTGTGCTCGATACCGGCAATTCCGCCGCACTGCGCGACACCATCGTGAAGACCATGGTCGACGAGCCGTCGGCCGTCATCGTCAACGTCTCCGGGCTTCAAGCGCCTGCGCAGTCGGCATGGTCGAGCCTTATCGGCGCCCGCTGGCAGGCCGCTCGCCCTGACGTGCCGATCGTGCTGGTCAGCAGCCATCGGGCGACCCGTGAGGCGCTCAGCAGCAGCGAGGTCGCCTCGTTCATGCCGGTCCTTTCGACCGAGAAATCGGCGATGAAGGCGCTCGCACAGCTCACGCGTCGCACTGTGCGATGTGCCGATTCCGAACTGCCCGCCGACCTGAGCAGCCTTCGCGCGTCTCGCGGGCTGGTGCGGGAGTGGCTCACCTCCTGGTCGCAGGCCAAGCTCATCCCGATCGCGTTGGTGGTGGTCAACGTGTTCGTCGAGAACGTGTTGGAGCACACCGGAAGCGTGCCGATGATGTGGGCCGAGACCGACGGCGCGACGGCCACTATTGCGGTGTCCGACGACAGCAATACTCCCGCCGTGCGCCTGCGGTCGCCGGCGAATGGCATCGACGTATCCGGCCTGGCCATCGTCGACGCGTTGGCGCGCGCGTGGGGCAGCACGCCCACCTCGTCGGGAAAGACGGTATGGGCGGTCGTCGGTCCCGAGAACCAGCTTTAGCCGGCTTCCGCCCGTCGCGAACTCGTTGCTCGGCCCCGGGCGCGGGCCAAACTAGAACACGTTCTAGTGTCAGGTGACGGCCCTGGCAGGAAGGCGGATGAGATGCGGTTCACCTATGCGGAGGCGATGACCGATTTCCGGTACTACATCCCGTTGGCCAAGGCGGCCGAGGCGGCCGGCTACCACGCCGTGACGATAGCCGACAGCATCGCCTACCCCTTCGAATCCGACTCCAAATACCCGTACACGCCCGACGGCGACCGCGAGTTCCTGGACGGCAAGGAGTTCATCGAGACGTTCGTGCTGACGTCGGCACTGGGGGCGGTGACGTCGACCCTGCGGTTCAACTTCTTCGTCCTCAAGCTGCCCATCCGGCCGCCCGCCCTGGTGGCCAAGCAAATCAGCTCGCTGGCCGCGATGACCGACAACCGGGTGGGCTTCGGGGTGGGCACCAGCCCGTGGCCGGAGGACTACGAACTGATGGGCGTCCCGTTCGCCCGGCGGGGCAAGCGGATGGACGAATGCATCGAGATCATTCAGGGCCTCACCTCCGGTGACTATTTCGAGTTCCACGGCGAGTTCTACGACATCCCCAAGACCAAGATGACCCCCGCCCCGACGCAGCCGATCCCGATCCTGATCGGCGGGCACGCCGATGCGGCGCTGCGGCGCGCGGCGCGTCTGGACGGGTGGATGCACGGCGGCGGTGACCCCGAGGAACTCGACGGGCTCATCGCCAAGCTCATGCGCTATCGCGAGGAAGAGGGCAAGACCGGCCCGTTCGAGATTCACGTCATCTCGGCCGACGCCTACACCGCGGACGGCATCAAGCGACTCGAAGACAAGGGCGTCACCGACGTCATCGTGGGCTTCCGCATCCCTTACATCATGGGCAAGGACACCGAGCCGCTGGAGACAAAGATCCGCAACCTGGAGATGTTCGCAGAACATGTGATCGCGAAAGTTTAAGCGTCACAGGGGGTCCCACTTCGGGGCCCGCTTCTCCCGGTGCGCCATGGCCGCCTCGGCCGGGTTATTGGTGAAGCCGCTGAGAATCTGGGTACGGTTCTCCAACTCGATGGCATGCCGCAGACTGGGCGCGTCCAGCGCCGCGTTGAGGCCGATCTTGGTCTGCCACACGCCATAGGCGTTGTTCGCGGCGAGCGAGCGGGCCAACCTTAGCGCGGCCGGCATCAGGTCGTCCGGAGCCACCACCTCGTGCACCAGCTTGATGCGATACGCCTCGGCGGCGTCGATGATGCGACCGGTCAGCATGAGTTCGCGCGCCACCCCAGCGCCGACGATTTTCGGCAGCAGGTAACTGGTGCCCATGTCCATCGACGAGAAACCGGCCTTGATGAACACCGAACCGAAGCGCGCGTGTTCGGAGGCCACGCGGATGTCGCAGACCAGCGCGAAGGCCAGGCCGCCGCCGACGGCGACGCCGTTGACCGCGGCGATCACCGGGATGGGCAGCTCGTAGAGCCGCGTGAAGAGATCGGCCAGGCGAACCTGGGAGTCGTAGCTGACCTTGAACGGCGGGGCGGCCGGTTTGGGAATCGTCC
This sequence comes from Mycobacterium sp., assembly GCA_031292665.1. Classification (GTDB taxonomy): domain Bacteria; phylum Actinomycetota; class Actinomycetes; order Mycobacteriales; family Mycobacteriaceae; genus Mycobacterium. The sequence goes on from JARLGR010000218.1 coordinate 49,700, forward strand.
AGGGCTGGCCGGTGCCGCTCAGGTCGGCGCCGGCGCAGAATCCGCGCCCGGCGCCGGTCAGGATAGCGACCCGGAAGTCACCCGAGCCGAGTGCGTCCAGCGCGTCGTCCACACCGTCGATCAGCGATCCGTCGATGGCGTTCAGACGTTCCGGCCGGTTGAGCGTGACGCAGGCGATGTCGTCGTCGACTGCCTTCAATTCCACAGCGGGCATGCCCAAACCGTAGATGACGTGGGCGTTCACCGGGCCGGCCTACGGTGGATTCGTCGGACTAGCGAAGGAGCAACGATGGCACGATCCGAGGGCGACACGTGGGACCTGGCCAACAGCGTAGGAGCCACCGCCACCATGGTCGCCGCGGCCCGGGCTGCCGCGACCAAACGTCCGCAGCCGGTCATCACCGATGAATTCGCCGAGCCGCTGGTGCGCGCTGTAGGACTGGGCGTCTTCACTCAGTTGGCCACCGGCGAAATCGATTCCGACGACATCGAGAAGGGCGTCGGATTTCCCCGGATGGTCGACACATTCGCCGCCCGTGCCCGATTTTACGACGACTACTTCGCTGCGGCCGGCATAGCGGGCCTGCGCCAGGTCGTGATCGTGGCGTCCGGGCTGGACTCCCGCACCTACCGGCTGCCCTGGCCGGCCGGGACGACGGTATATGAAATCGACCAGCCCGAGGTGATCGCGTTCAAATCCGCGACGCTGTCGGAGATCGGCGCGGCCCCGAAGGCCGAGCTCCGCACGGTGGGAATCGATCTGCGGGAAGATTGGCCGGCGGCGCTCCAGGACGCGGGCTTCGACCCCGGTCAGCCCACGGCGTGGCTCGCCGAGGGCGTTCTCATCGGATTCCTCCCGCAAAAAGCCGAAGTCCGGTTGCTCGACTCGATCATCCCGTTGTCCAGCGAGGGCAGCCGATTCGCGGCCGACTACGGAACCGTCACCGACACCTCGGAAGGGGCGCAGGAACAATCCCGGCTCATGACGGAAGGGTGGCGACGCCAGGGCCTCGACATGGACATCGCCGACCTGACCTATCCGGGCGAGCACACCGATGTCGCCGCACACCTGCAGGCCAACGGGTGGGAGACGACTCGGTACGGGCTCACCGAGCTCTTCGCCGCCGCCGGGCTGCCGGAGTTGGGAGAGGCCGAGCACCAGGTCCCGGCGACCACGATCAGCTTCGTCAGGGCCGTGCGGATTTGAGCCGTCGACCGTGGGGCCTATGCACGAATACGAGGAGGCGCTATCCGTGCTTAGGGCCCACGCTCGGCGACTGGCTCAGCCGGATCGTTTGGCCAGCCACTCGGCCTGCATCACCAGCAGGGCCATAACCTCCAGTGCCGGGGTGCCGGGATCGAGTTCGCGGTAGCGCTGATAGACGTTGACGACGACCCGCTCGGCGTCCAGCCAGGTCGCATACTCGCCGAGGGCGATGGTGTCGGCGGCCTCCGACCACGACAGCCCCTTGCGGTACGCGGCCTCGGCCCGTTCGGACACATGCGCGAGATAGGCACGCACGGCGCGGATCCCGTCGGGATCGGTCACCGGTCCGTGGCCGGGCACCACGATCGGTGCGTCCAGGGCGATCATCGCGTCACACGCCGAGATCCAGTTGGCGATCGGGCCGGCCCACACGATGGGGGTGCAGCCGATGAACAGCAGATCACCGCCGAACAACACCCCCGCGTCGGGGACGTGCGCCACCGAATCGGCGGCCGTGTGCGCGGGACCGAGATTGAGCAGGTCCACCCGCCTGCCGCCCACGTCGATCGTCAGGTCGCGGTCGAACGTCTGGTCCGCGTTGCGCACGTTGATGCCGCTGAAGTCGAAGTGCCCGAAGCGCTCTCGCGTGTACGGGGTTGCGACCGGGCCCAGGTTGGCGGTCTGCGCCATCGCCAGCATCTCCGGCGCCATCCCGTGCGCGATCTCCTCGGCGGTCCCCTTGGCGGCGATGATCCGCACCGACGGGTCGAGCAGTTGGTTGCCGTGCGTGTGGTCGCCGTTGGAGTGGGTGATCAGGGCGTCGGTGATGGGCGCAGACGAGGTGATGGGCGACATCGCGGCCAGCATTTCGCGGGTGAGCGCCAGGTCGAAGAGGGTGTCGACCAGCAGCGCGGCTCCGTCGCCGGCCACCAGGCCGGCGTTGCTCCACCCGTAGCCCCCGTCGGGCAGCGTCCATGCCCACACCCCGTCTGCGACCACGTGCAGCCCGCGGGTGTAGGGGCCCCCCGCCGGGGGCCGGGTTAAGCGCG
>JARLGR010000219.1 GCA_031292665.1 Mycobacterium sp.
CCCGTCGCTCATGTGCAGGATCTGGGTCTTGGCCTCGGAAAGCCACAGACCCAGGGGTGCCAACACATGGGTGATGTCTTCGCGCAGGTTTTCGACATCAACGCCGTTGCCGTGCACGAGCACGACGAAATCGTCTGCATAGCGGACGATTCGCCAGTTCGGCACGCCTTTGGCGCGACGCCGGGCGCGTCGGCGAGGAGTACTCATGGTCCCGCCGGGCTGCCACGGCCCGTGCACGTGCTCATCAAGCGCGCTTAGGGCGATGTTGGCCAACAGCGGGGACAGGATGCCTCCTTGCGGCGTGCCGGTGGAGCTGTCCTCGTGATTGCCGAGTTCGGTCATCACCCCGGCCTTGAGGAACGATTTCACCAGCGCGAGCACGCGCTTGTCCTTGACCCGCGCGCGCACCCGATCCATCAGGGCCGAGTGCGCGATCGAGTCGAAGCACGCTTCGATGTCAGCGTCCAGCACCCAGCGATAACCTGGTACCGAAACGTTGAATCTCCGCGACCGCATCGTGCGCTCGCCGCATCGGCCGAAACCCGTAGGAGACCGGCGCGAAGTCGGCCTCGAAGATGGGTTCCAACACGAGCTTCAGCGCCGCCTGAACAACCCGATCCGCAATGGTCGGAATCCCCAACCGTCGGACCTTACCGCTGCCACCGGGTTTGGGAATCGTGCGTTCCCGCACTGGAAGTGGCCGGAACGAACCGGTCTTCAGCTGGGCCCGCAGGTCGCTCAGGAACCCAGGCATCCCGATGCTGTCCTCCACGTAGGCGACGGTCAGGCCGTCCACCCTGGGAGTGTTCGCGCCGGAATTGCCCGCCACCCGGTCAAACGCCACAATCAGCGTCGCCGGGTCACACGCGAAGTTGAACAGATCATCGAACCTGCGGCCTCGATCGGCCGCCGCCCAATGGTGAAGTTTGCATTGGAGCCACAGTGGCATCGCGTTCACCGAAGCCCACGTCAGCACCCGGCGGCGCCGGGCGTTGGGGTGCGCCCCGACAGATCGCTCGAGGCGCGGTGGTCGCCACGGCGAGGCTCGCCGCCCAACGTCGCTTTTGGGGAGTTGAATGCGGCGCACACCCCATTCCTACGTCCTCGCGAAAGACTTCGGTCTTACCCGGCTGCTGATCTTCGGGCTAGCCCAGGCGGTGATGCGAGGGCCGTCGCCGTGGACGATCGGCGAGCGGGAACTCTTCGCGGCGTTTGTGTCGGCGCGAAACCGCTGCCAATTCTGCGCCACCACCCACGAGGCGGTCGCTTCGGCTGTCCTCGATCCGTCGACAACCGCTGCGGTCGTTACCAATTGGCGCACCGCCAGCGTCGACGACCTGGTGAGAGCCACCCTGGGCCTGTTGGAGAAATTAACCCTCACGCCCGATGAAGTGGGACCGCTTGATGCGGGTGCGGTGCTCGACGCCGGCGTCAGCCCGGAGGCGATCCGCGACGCGATCGAGGTCTGCGCGTTGTTCAACACGATCAACCGGGTGGCGGATGGCCTCGACTTCGCGCTACCCACAACAGCTGATCGCGCCTTTAACACCCGGGTTCTACTTAAGGTCGGGTATCGCTGAGCGACCGACGACGCCTCCGGACGAGGCCGAGCAAGCCTGCGCCCATAAATGGCACGGGGGCCAGCGTGGCGATTAGCGCGCTCTTGGTACCAATGAGGGGTCTGCTGCGTAGCCCTAGCAGAAGGTCGGCGCTATCGCTGATCAAACCAACAGTTGCCCATCGTCGGAATTCGCCGTTGCCACCGCGTGCCCAAGCCGCACAGGCACCCGAACCGAGGACCATGTCGCGAATCCCGATCGTTTGCATAAGCAGCGTTTCCGTACCCGATTCGGGCGAGAAGAAACGGCTGGGCGACAGGATCATGGCGGCTCCCACCCCGACGCGGGCCGCTGCGACCAACGCCAAGATCGGGGGTGATGTCCGGGTTTGGTCGTGCATCACGGGTTAACCCTAGCCGCGGTGTAGGGGCGCCGGAAGCGGTCCCAATCAGAGGGTGGTGACAAACCCGCCGTCGATACGGTAGTCGGCTCCAGTGGTGTTTCCGGCGCGGTCGCTGGCCCTCCGTTCACACCCAGTCGCTATCCCGGCAGAACATATCCGCCATCGAGTTGGGCAACCCGATTGTTCGTGCGGTCCATCTCGCCCCGCGACGCACTGACTACCGGGATCTGAACCGGCAAGTTGAACAGGGCGGCGATGCGCGAGTTGATTGTTCGCTATCCAAGCGCGTACACCGCGGATCGGAACCCGCCGAGGACCCACGTGCCTCGGCTAGGCGGCGCAAACAAGGCGATGTACATCGGCAATAAAAGAGGACGGCGCTGTGGGGCTTCCCCTAACTGCTTCACAGGAGTTGCTCTCACGCCTCGAGAATGACAGCTTCGTAAAGTTTGAGCAGTGCGTTCGCCGAGGCGTCCAGTCCGTTCGGGTCGGAGATGGGGGTGGCGAGCCGGTCGCTGAGGGTTTGGGAGAACAGCGGGTCGCCCAGCCCGCAGGCGTCGAGGAAGTTGGTCTCGCTGCAGGTGTAGGCGAAGTAGCCCACCGCCGACGCGGCAGGCGGCCATGTCAGCAGCGCGTGGTACTCGCCGGCCGCGTCGGGCATGCTGGTGAGCAGCACGTTCTCGTGCTTGATCGCCAGCACCGGCGGGCGCGGGTCGGCCGCCGAGGCGATCAGCGGGGTTGCGCTCCACGCCCCGACCCGTCCGCGCGCCTCGGTGGCGCGCGCCCACAGCGCCATCCCGATCGCGTTCCCCCATGAGTAGTCCAGGCCGAACCCGCTGATCGTGAGCCGGTAGCGTCGCGGACCCGTGATGACGCCCTGCACACCCGATGTCAGCGATGTGGCGTGCTCGTGGAAATATTGGATCGACGCGCTTAGCGGACCGCCGACGACAACTGTGGCGACGCCTGCGGTGTCGAAGTCAATGTTCAGCGGCACACCGGCGCCTCCGGCCAGCGTGGCCGGCAGGCCGGCGGGAACCGACAGGTCGGTGGGTGGATCGTCAAGCCGGGTCTGCGGATACATCCGGGCGACCAGGTCGATGCGCGTCGGGCTGCGGGCCGCCCAGTCCCACGCGATGTCGACGGTGAGCGTGCCGGGACAGACCGTGGCCGCGGCCGACACGTCCCAACTGGCCACGATCAACGACGCGACACCCACCGGCGGTTCGCCCACGGCCAGTTGCGCCGACGCCCAGTCGCTCCACTGCCCGAACAGGTCCTGGTGGGCAACGGCGTAGCTCAGCTGGTTGGGGTTGGGCGCCGTCGCGAAGCCGTAGCGGTCATCGAGCCTACGGAATGTCGGACAACTCGAACATCGTCACACCGCCGGAATGCGTTGGCGTCATCTTCGGCGCCGAGCACGCCGTTTACGCCGACACGGGATTCGAGGCGATACGGGATGAGACGTTTACTCCGGAGCCGTATGTATACGACACCACCCCCTCAGCGCCCAACCTCGTGGAACAGATAGTGAGCGTGTTCCCTTCCGCTGACAAAGCTCAAGCCGTGCTCGCGTCGTCTCAGAAGCGGTGGCGGTCCTGTGCGCAAGGGACGGTCACGCGGAAGCTGTACGAGGGTGCCGACGCCTACGAGTTGGGCAGCGTACAGCTTCAGGGCGATGTTCTCACCGTGTCGATGGTTGCGATCAACAGAGAAAGCAGCGATAGCGCCTGCCAGCAAGTTCTGAGGAATAGTCAAGACTTGTGGATCGGTCTTGACTAATTGAAGACCGCGCAGATGTGGGGGTGAACTTGAGGGAACCAGTCGGAAAGAGGGCGTCGGGGATGGTGTCGTCGCGAACCAGGTCGCACTGCGCTTCGGCTACGACTCCCTCGACACCCGGTTCACCGGCGACGGCGCCTGCTGCGTCGAGGTCGGCGGCGGCTTGTCCGGCGAAGGCAACTTCCCCGCCCCTCCCGCCCCACATGGGGCGCTGCACGAACCGGCACCCGGCCACCGCACGGAGAAGCAACGACAAGAAAGCGACTGGCTCGCCCGCTGGAACAGCTGACACCACTTCACGTTCCGTGGCCGCACGCCGCTGGCGGGTAGACAGCGGGATCGCGAAGCCTGGCATTGAACGTATCTTCACCACTTGACCGGCAGTTCCACCAACCCGCCGGTCAGCACATTATGACGAACACGCAATTCCTCCACGCCCACAGCCAGGTGCATGGTCGGGAACCGTGGAATCAGTTGGCTGAACACGACCTGCAGCTCGATGCGGGCCAGTGGCGCTCCGATGCAGTACCGCGGCCCGTACCCGAAACTGAGATGGGCTGCGGCGTGGCGGGTGATGTCGGCCCGGTCAGGGTCTGTGAAAACCGCCGGATCATGGTTGGCCGCAACGACATCCAGTAGTACCAGGTCTCCGGCGTGGACGGCGACGCCGTCGATCTCGAAGTCCGTGCGTGCGTAACGGGGAATGCCGCCGCCACCGTTGCCCGGTGCTCGCAGGATTTCCTCGACTGCGCTCGCGGCCAGGCTCGGGTCGTTGTACAGACCCTGCCACTGCTCGCGGTTGATCAGCAACAGCAGTGCACCCCAGCCGATCTGGACCACCGTGGTCTCGTGCCCCGCGAACAGCAGGAACATCGACAGCTTCGCGGCCTCGGCGTCGCAGACACCGTCGGTCGCGCACAGGCGAGAGATCACGTCGTCGCCCGGCTCGTTCCGTTTGCGCGCGACTAATTTCAGGCTGTAGCCGAACAGTTCGGCCAGCCCTTGCTCGGACTGGGCCCGGTCGCCGACATCCGCTGCGGCTTGGGTCCAGGCGCGGAACCGGTCGCGGTCCTCGTACGGCACTCCGAGCAACTCGCAGATCACCAGCACCGGCAACGGCACCGCCAGCATGGCGAGCAGATCTGCGGGCGGGCCGTGCTCGGCCAGCTCGTCGAGCAGCCGCGTGGTCAGCGTCTCCACCTGGGATCGCAGCGCCTGGAGGTGCTTGGGTGAGAAGTGCGGTTGCAGCAGCGAACGCATCCGGGCATGGTCGGCCTGCTCGGTGGCGAAGTCGCCCAGCGGACCCCCGAACAGCGCCGACTTGCCGGTACGGGCGGCGGTCTCGGGTCGAGGATGAGAACGCCCGAGTCGGTCGTCGGTGAGCAGTCGTCGCACCTGCTCATATCCGGTGATCAGCCACGCTTCGTCGCCCACCGCGGTACGAACTCGGTGGATCAGGCCCTGCGAAAGCAGCTCTCGTAGACCAGGCGCGACCTGCAGTGGATGTGTCTGGTCGAATGGGTACTGGGCGGGTGCGCTCATAACGACCTCAGAATTTTCGTGCATCATGTACAAGATTTCTTGTATAAGAGTAATTGTACACTTTGGCTTGGACAAGAGGGAGGGTTCATGGCCGACCCGCGAACGGCTGAGCCGCCCGCGGCACGCGGATCGCAACCGGCTCGACGCCTACCCCGCACCGAACGCCGTGAGCAGATCCTCGCCGCGGCCACCCGCGCCTTCGCCCGCTCCGGATTCGCCGCTACCAGTCTCGACGCCGTGGCCGCCGAAGCCGGAGTAACCCACGTGATCCTCTACCGGCACTTCGCCTCGAAAGCCGACCTCTACCGCTCGGTGCTCAACCGCACCTATAGCCTGCTCGCCGACACAGTGGGGACCGACCACTTCGACGACACCAGCATCCCAACGCTGCTACGCGCCGCCACCGCCGATCCCGACGGTTTTCGGCTGCTGTTTCGTCACGCGGCCACCGAGCCGGAGTTCCGCGACGTGGTCGACACGCTCCGGTCCACCTCGACGGCGATCACGCACCGTCACCTCGCCGACGCGATCCCCGACCCACGCTGGCGGGATTGGGCCGCACGACTCGTGCCCACCGTAGCCATCGAAGCCGTCATCGCCTGGCTCGACGCCGGCCGACCCGACCCCGACCACGCCACCGACCGGATCAACCGCGCCATCGACGGGGTAATCCAGGCCGCCCACACGCACTGATCCACGTCAAGCACACTTAGGAACAGGCGAGGTTGGTCGGTCGACTAACGGAGGTCACGCGACTTGCTGGTCACCTCCTGATTCGTCGGGTCGTTCGACGAGCGTGCCCTTCTCGAACCTGGCGCCGGCACGGACCAGAGCCACGAGGTGGGGGCGTTGACGGCGCGCCAGCGGGCTTGCGCGGATTCGATCAGCTTGAATGCCATCGCGACTCCGGCGGCGCGCGAGCCGGGTCCCTTGGTGACCCGCTGTCGCAGCCGAACGGTGGCGAACGTCGACTCGACTCGGATTGGTGGTACGCAGGTGGATCCAATGCTCGGCCGGGTAGTCGTAGAACGCCAGCAGCACGTCGATGTGCTCGGTGATCTTCGCGACCGCCTTGGGCCACTTGGCCCCGTAGTCGGCCTCGAACGCTTTGACCGCCTTCAGGGCGTGGTCCTTGTCCTCGGCGTTGTAGATCTCCGCGAGCGCGGCGTTCGCGCCTGGGTGCGCAGACTTCGGCAGGGCGGCAAGAACGTTCGAGCTGACGTGGAACCAGCACCGCTGCTCGCGGGTGTCGTGGAACGCCTCCCGCAAGGCCTTCCAAAACCCCAGCGCCCCGTCGCCGACTGCCAGCACCGGCGCGGTCATCCCGCGGCGTCGGCAATCCCGCAGCAGATCGGCCCACGACTCGGTCGATTCCCGATACCCATCGGTCAACGCGACCAGCTCTTTGCGGCCGTCAGTGCGGACCCCGATCATCACCAGCAGGCACAGCTTCTTCTGCTGGAGCCGAACCTTCAGATGGATACCATCCACCCAGAGATACACGTAATCAGTACCGGACAAATCCCGCGCCTGAAAGGCTTTCGCCTCGTCCTGCCACTGCGCGGTCAGCCGCGTGATCGAGGCCGCCGACAGACCCGCCCCCGAGCCGAGGAACTGCTCGAGCGCCGCACCGAAGTCGCCGGTGCACAGTCGCTATTCGCGCTCAAGTGTGGGCAAAGTGTGGGCACGAGAGCATACAGACGATAGCTAGCAACCATAAAAATCGCTTCTGCCAGCGCACATACCAGAGAAGATGAAGTGCGGGCGGAGGGACTCGAACCCTCACGCTCTTTCGAGCACCGGCACCTAAAGCCGGCATGTCTGCCGTTCCATCACGCCCGCAGCGTGCTGATCGTACCGCCCGTCTCACCGATCAAATCTTGTCAGCGGCCCTTTCTAGGTTGGGTTGATCGCAGCGACGGGAGGGGATGGGTGAGACCTGTAGAGGAGTTCGAAGCAGTGCAGCGCCTCATTGCAATTGGTCTAAACGATTGTGCGATCGCTCGTCAGACGGGCATACCGCGGAGGACCGTATTGGATTGGCGACGCTTCAGATCGTCGATTCGAACGCGAGGTACGAATGCGTCGCACTGCAATATTGCGCATGATTTTGCCGCGCTGCCGGCTGGCGCGTACTGCTATCTTTTCGGCCTCTATCTCGGCGATGGATGCATCTCGCGTCACCCCCGAGCCTGGCGGCTAAGAATCACCCTCGACGACAAATACCCGGGCATCGTCGACCGCTGTCGGGAGGCGATTGACATTTTGATGCCGGGGCAGCGCGCTGCGACGCCACGTCGCTCCGACAATTGCATCGAGGTGTCGCTGTACTCAAAACACTGGCCCTGTCTGCTGCCTCAGCACGGTACCGGCAAAAAGCACCTACGTCCCATCCGGCTGGAGCCCTGGCAGGAAGGGCTCGTCAAAGAGGCGACCGAGGAATTCATTCGCGGGCTGATCGATAGCGACGGTTGCCGTGTGGTCGCGAACGATTCCGACGATATCCGGGGTCTGTTCATCGCTGCACTCGACGAGCTCGGGATTCCGTGGACTCGGTCAAGCCGGTACGTCATCGCGATCTACCGAAGGTCGCGGTACCGCGTCTCGACGAATTCGTCGGGCCCAAGTCTTGAATTCTGAGGAGCGGTACCTTCAAGGGGTGTCCACTACCCGCCGTCGCAGGCCTGCGCTGATCGCTCTGGTGATCGTCGCCGCCTGCGGATGCCTGGCCCTGGGCTGGTGGCAGTGGACCCGGTTCCAGTCAGTGTCGGGCACGTTCCAAAACCTCGGATACGCGCTGCAGTGGCCGATGTTCGCCTGGTTCTGCATCTACGCCTACCGCAAGTTCGTCCGCTATGAAGAAGCGCCGCCCGAGCCACGGACGAAGGGCGCTACTAGTGAGATACCCGCCGGAGTGCTGCCCGAGCGTCCCACGCCCGTGCCGCCATCGTCCGACGATCCCGCGCTACGGGAGTACAACGCTTATCTGGCCGAGCTCGCCAAGAACGATGCCGAACAGCAGAACAGGACGACCGCATGACCACGCCCGAGACACCAGGAGCCTCAGCGTCCGCCGTTCCCGCCGACAAGATCCGCGGCGCGTTGCTCGGCTACCGGATCATGGCCTGGACGACGGGTCTTTGGCTCATCGCGCTGTGCTACGAGATCGTCTCGCACCTCGCCTTCCACCACGAGATCCGGTGGATCGAGGTCGTGCACGGCTGGGTGTACTTCATCTATGTGCTCACCGCCTTCAATCTGGCGGTCAAGGTCCGCTGGCCCATCGGCAAGACGATCGGCGTGCTGCTGGCCGGCACCATCCCACTGCTCGGCATCATCGTCGAGCACTTCCAGACCAAGGACGTCAGGGCGCGCTTCGGGCTTTGAGTCACGTCCGCCTCGGTCGTCCGTCTTGGAGGCGACGAACATTGTGCCCACCTCTCAGCGACACCTTGTGAGAGTTGGCTGCGGGATCGGCACGCCCGGTTGTCGCTCAAAGGCGGGCACATCGCCTCATCCCCTCCGGGCGAGGCTGGTGTGACTGGTGTGCCTTAATCGCCGGCCTCATGCGAGGCGAGGGCAAGCGCTTCCAGCGCCGGCACGAGCAGCGCCAGCGCGCGACCACGATGCGACACTGCGTCTTTCTCCGCCGGGCTGAGCTGCGCCGCGGTGCGGTCAGAACCGTCAGGCACGAACACCGGATCGTAGCCGAACCCGCCGTCGCCGCGCGGTTCCCTGGCGATGCTGCCGGGCCACTCACCGCGCACGACCACCTCTCCGGACGCGCTAACCAGCGCGCAGGCCGACACGAAAGCCGCGCCGCGCCGTTCGTTGGGTGCGTCCCGCAATTGGGCCAGCAGCAACGCGGTGTTGGCGGCGTCGTCGCCGTGGATACCCGACCAGCGCGCCGACAGCACCCCGGGCATGTCGCTCAGGGCGGCCACCTCCAAACCGGAGTCGTCGGCTACGGTTGCCAAACCGGTCGCGGCGAACGCATCCCGCGCCTTGGCCAGCGCATTGTCCTCGAACGTCGCGCCGGATTCGGGCGCTTCGTCGAACGGCGCGACATCGTTCAGCGACACCACCGTCAACCCCGACAACCCGGCGCCGTCCAGCACCCGGCGCAGTTCGGCCAGCTTCTTCGGGTTACGGCTGGCGACCAGCAGCCGGGTCAGGTTCCGAACGCCTTCGACGGCGGGGGGCCCTCGGGCAACACACCCGGGTAGGGCAGCTCCAGCGCCTCCCGCTGCGCGGCGAACAACGTGTCGCAGGCGCCCAGCGCCGCGTCGAGCAACTTGTCCAACGTCGACCGCGGGAACGTCGCACCCTCACCGGTGCCCTGAACCTCCACGAGCGTCCCGGTGTCGGTGGCGACGACGTTCATGTCGACCTCGGCCCGGGAGTCTTCCTCGTAGGGCAGGTCCACCCGGATCCGGCCGTCGACGACGCCGACGCTGACCGCCGCGATGGCACACGACAACGGCCTGGGATCCGACAGCCTGCCCGCCGCCGACAGGTAGGTCACGGCGTCGGCCAATGCCACGTAGGCGCCCGTGATGGCAGAGGTGCGGGTGCCGCCGTCGGCCTGCAACACATCGCAGTCGACGGCAACGGTGTTCTCCCCGAGCGCCGCCAAGTCGATGCACGCCCGCAGCGACCGGCCGATGAGCCGGCTGATCTCCTGGGTGCGACCGCTGAGCCGGCCCTTCACCGCTTCGCGGTCGGAACGAGTGTGGGTGGCCGACGGCAGCATCGCGTACTCCGCGGTCAGCCACCCCAGGCCCGATCCCTTGCGCCAGCGCGGGACCCCCTCGGTGACGCTGGCCGTGCACATCACCTTGGTGTGGCCGAATTCGATCAGTACCGAGCCCGCCGGGTGGTCGGTGAACCCGCGGGTGATGACTACGGGCCGAAGCTCGTCGTCAAGGCGGCCGTCTTCTCGTTTGGTCACCCCAGCAACACTAATCGCTTGTCTCAGACCCTTTCGGAGTGGCGGACGTCGAACGTCTCACCGCAGACCACCGCGTGCACGGGACCGTCGAACTCCGCCTTGGCCTCGCTGATCACGTCCTCACGCGAAGTCCACGGTGGGATGTGAGTCAGCAGCAGCTCACGAACACCCGCCTCGGCCGCGGCCCTCCCGGCCTCCGTGCCCGAAAGGTGCAGGGCGGGCGGACGATCGGCCGCGTGCGTCCAGGAGGCCTCGCAGAGAAAGACGTCGGCCTCGCGGGCCAACTCGACGAGTTGGTCGCACACCCCGGTGTCGCCGCTATAGACGAACGAGGCCCCACTGGGATCCGTGATCCTCATGCCGTAGGACTCGGTGGGGTGGGCCACTATCCGCGGCACCACCGTCAGCGCCCCCAACGTGACCGGCTCGTTGTCCACCCAGTGATGAACGTCGAAAATGTCCGAGCAATCATCGATCTCACCGCCATACGGGGACGACGCCGTCCCCAACCGCGACCAGGTGTCGCTGGGCCCGTACAACAACGCCTTGCCGTCGCGCCTCGCCGGGTGGTAGCGGCGCCACACGAACAGCCCGGGCATATCCAGGCAGTGGTCGGCGTGCAGATGAGTCAGCAGGACGTGCACCGAACTGGGGTCCGCGTAGCGTTGCAGCGCTCCGAGCACGCCCCCGCCGAAGTCGAGGACGAGCGGCGGGGTGTCCGGCGCCCGGAGCAGATAACCCGAGGCAGGCGAATCCGGCCCCACGACGCTGCCTGAGCAGCCGAGCACGGTGATTCGCACGAACACTACTGTGCCATGCCCGATACCACGATGACGAAAACATCGCCACATTGATGTGATCAGAATCTCCCCGGGCCTATTGGCCCCGGAAGTCCCCGTAGTGATGAACGGGTTGGACTCCGGTGACCGCGGGTCCGAGGAACCGCGCGGCCAATTTGGTGAACGCCTCGGGGTCGCCGGTGGCTTCGAAGACCCGGGTGGCCGGCGGTGCGTCATGCGGGCGCAGCAGGTCCTGCTCGGTGAGCACCCGGAGCACTTCCTTTGCCGTCTCCTCGGCGCTCGAGACCAGCGTGACGTTGTCGCCCATCGCCAGTTGGATGATCCCGGACAGCAGCGGGTAGTGCGTGCACCCGAGCACCAGGGTGTCGACCTGTGCGCGCTGCAGCGGCTCGAGGTAACCCTCGGCCAGCCCGAGTACCTGGCGGCCGCTGGTCACACCGCGTTCGACGAAATCGACGAACCGGGGGCAGGCCACCGCGGTGATCTCGGTGTCGCGGGCGGCGGCGAATGCGTCCTGATAGGCATGCGAGTTGATGGTCGCGCGCGTGCCGATGACGCCGATGCGACCGGTGCGGGTGGTCGCGACCGCGCGGCGCACCGCCGGCAGGATCACCTCGACGACGGGGACGTCGTAGCGCTCCCGGGCATCCCGCAGGCACGCCGCCGACGCCGTGTTGCACGCGATCACCAGCGCCTTGACACCCCGGCCGACCAGGTCGTCGCCGATGGCGAGCGCGTGCGCGCGGACCCCGGAAATGCTAAGCGGCCCGTAGGGGCCATTCGCGGTGTCGCCGACGTAGCTGATGTCCTCGTCGGGCAGCTGGTCGATGATGGCCCGCGCGACGGTCAACCCCCCGACGCCGGAGTCGAAAACGCCGACGGGCGCCAAACGCGTGCTCATGTCGTGGGGCGCCGCGGAGCGCCGCCCGCCGTGCGCGCTGCGCGGGCCTTGCGTTCCGGCGCCGACAAGACATAGGCGGCCACGACGCCGGCGATGGCTCCGCACAGATGGCCCTGCCACGACACGCCACCGCATTGGTGCAGCACCGGCATCGCCCCCAGCAGGACGCTGCCGTAGGCGAACAACACCACCAGGCCGACGATGATGTTCGACGCCCGTCGGACGAAGAACCCGAACACCAGCAGGAAGGCCAGCCAGCCGAAAATGAGGCCGGAAGCCCCGATGTGGTCGGTCGGGCCGCAACTGCTGCCCACGTTGCCGATCAGCCAGGTGCCGAAGCCGCCCAGGATCCACACGATCACGGTGGCGTAGACGAAGCGGGACATTCCGGCCAGCGTCATCAGGAAGCCGAGCACCAGCAGCGGGACCGTATTGGCCGCCAGGTGCTGCCAGTTCGCGTGCAGAACCGGCGCGAAGATGATGCCCCAGAGGCCGTCGCCGGTCAGCGGCCTGATGCCGTTGGAGTCCAGCCTGCCGCCCGCCAACTGGTCGATCAGCTCGACGAGGTAGAGCAACGCCACAAAGGTGAGGATCGTGGCACCGCCAACCATCCACTCGGGCCGCTTCTTCGTCTGGGAAGCCGGTATGCCAGGACGTCCCTTCGGCGTGCTCCTACCCATTACTGCCCTTTCAGAGCGTGCTTGGCCTCGTCCAGGCTACCGGGCTTGGCCTCGCCCGAGTCCTTCCTCGGCGCTTCTCGTCAGCCGAATGCTCCGGGCAACACGTCGCGGTAGGTCGGTATTCCGGCCACCGACTCGGCGGCGAGCACACCGGCCAGCACCGCGCGCGCGAGGCAGTCGGCGGCGGCGATACCGACCTCGGTGACCAGTGCCGTCTCGGGTGCGAACGCGGCGGGCGCGTCCACCGGGGGCGCGATTTCGACCGCGCCGGTCGCCAGCGCGAACACCGTGTCGCCGTCCAGCGGCGTGTGCGCCGGCCGGATGGCGCGGGCCAGGCCGTCGTGGGCAGCGATGGCGATGCGCCGGCACGCCGCGGTGCTCACCGCGGCGTCGGTCGCCACGACCGCGATCGTGGTGTTAAGGGGGTTCAGTGGGGACGGCAATTGACCGAACGCCTCGATCTCCTCGGCCGGCGGTGGTGTCAGCCCGAACTCCTCGATCAGGTACGCCATCCACGGCAGGCCGGTGGCACGGTCGGCGACGTCGCCCGCGGAGTTCACCACGACGACCGCGCCGACGGTGACTCCGGACGGCAGCACCGTCGAGGCCGTCCCGACACCGCCCTTGAGCACCCCGGCGCGGGCGCCCACCCCGGCGCCGACGGTGCCCACGGCCGTGGCTCCTCCGGCGGCGTCGCAGGCCAGGTAGCCGAACTCGGCCGTCGGGCGGCGGTCCCAGCCACCCACCGGCAGGTCGAAAATCACCGCACCCGGCACGATCGGCACCACGCCGCCTTCCATCGCCACCCCGCGCTCGTGTTCTTCCAGCCAGCGCATGACGCCGGCGGCCGCCGCCAGGCCGTACGCGCTGCCGCCGGCGAGCAGCACAGCGTCGACGAACCGCACGGTGTTGGCCGGGTCCAGCACATCTGTCTCCCGGGTGCCGGGCGCACCGCCGCGGCAATCAACCGCCCCGACGGTGCCGGGCGGGGTCAGCACGACGGTGACACCGCAGGCCCAGCCGGCCCCCAGGGACGCGTCCGGGTCCAGACGGTGATAGTGGCCGACCCGGATACCTCCGACGTCGGTGATCATCGGGACCCCATCAGCACCAGCACCAGGTACTCCTGCAACACGGTCAGCCACTGGTAGACGTCGAAGTGCACCGCCAGCGGATGGTCTGCCGGCAGTCGTTCGGGTCCCTCCGGCCCTACCTCGAGCATGACTCCCAGTGTCAGCCGGATGTCGTTGACCGCCGCGACCCAGGCGCCGGCGTCGTCCTCGGTCAACTCGAACCGGCCGCCGTTGTCCGGAACGGTATCCAATAACCTTTGGGCCGCAACGCGTTTGGCATCGATTATCTCCGGCTCGTGCAGGCTGCGCAGCGCGGCGTTGAGACTTTCGGAGACATCGGGGGCCGAGGTACCGTCGTCGTCGGGTTTGACGAAGTTCGGCAGCAGCCGGCGCAGCGTCGGATCCTTTGGCGGATCGGCGTTTCCGGTTTTCATGCCGGTGATCTCTTCGAGTTCGTCTGGCGGCGAGGAGGATTCGCGCTCATCGAGCAAGCCGATCATCGCCCCGGCGAGGTTCTTCAGCAGGGCGGCCTCATGGGCAGCGAAAGCGGACCGAAAACGGGGACCGTTCGCGGTCTCGACGCGCTTCCATTTGCGCACAGGGTATCGCCGATGCCTCGGCTCTCAGCGGTCCTGCTGCATCGTCGCCCACAGTCCGGCGGCATGCAGCTTGGACACGTCGACTTCCATGCTCTCCCGGCTGCCCGCCGACACCACTGCCTTTCCTTCGTTGTGAACCTGCAGCATCAGCTTCGTGGCGTGCGGCTCGCTGTAGCCGAACAACTTCTGGAACACATACGTCACGTACGTCATCAGGTTGACGGGGTCGTCCCACACGATGGTGACCCATGGACTGGCCGTGACGTCTACCGGAGCGGACTCCCGTTGCCCGGTCGGCCTCGACTTCGGCTCCGTGGGCGCTGACGCAACAACCATGGGCTACACGATACCGAGACACACGCCCGCTGCCGCCAGCCGTTACCGTTGCGGATTGACGTCCTCCACCGGCTTACGCCGGTGGATTCCAACCCCGACCCGCAGCTAGGCGGCAGGAGGACAGAGTTGTGGTTCACGGTTCGCAGACTGGCGAGTGCCCAGGTCTCCCCGTGCTGTCACCGCCCGTCCGGCGGCGATGTTGCGTGCGGCGTTGACGTCAGCATGGCACGGCCCCGCACTACAGGCGACGCACTGGAAAAAGTTGTGCATCACCTGGGCGAAGTCGCGCAACGCTCTCCCGCAAGCGGGAGGTACCCCCAGCTGCTGCACGGTCTGCGACCCGGCTTTAAGCCAGTCGTATTCGGCGCGCGCCGCGGTCAACTGGGCACATTGCTCGTGGTGACCGGGCGCACTGCGGCCCGGCTGCCAGTGCCGCTGCTGCTCGACGGCCAGATTCCACACAAACCGGGCGTGGCGACAACGCTCGGCCAACACTGCCGCCTGCTCAGGGTTGGGAAGCAACCGAAACCTGCACACACCATCAACCTGGGCAGGACCACCGACAACTTGCCCAAAGGAGGGAAGCGGCGTTTCCTACCCCGGCTGAAGCCGAGGGTGTCCACGCCGCGAATCCGATGAATGAGCCGCTCCTGGCCGGGCTGCTTACCGACAAGTACGAGTTGACCATGTTGGCGGCGGCGCTGCGCGGCGGCACCGCGAATCGCCGAACCACCTTCGAACTGTTCGCCCGCGGACTGCCCAACGGCCGTCGTTACGGGGTGGTCGCGGGAACCGGCCGGTTGCTGGAAGCTCTGCCGCACTTCAGGTTCGACGACGACGCATGCCAGTTGCTGGCGGAGTTTCTCGACCAGGACACGGTCCGCTACCTGCGCGATTTCCGGTTCGGCGGCGACATCGACGGCTACGCCGAAGGCGAGCTGTATTTCCCCGGCTCCCCGGTGCTGTCGGTGACCGGGACCTTCGCCGAATGCGTTGTGCTCGAGACACTTTCGCTGTCGATCTTCAACCACGACACCGCGATCGCGTCCGCGGCGGCGCGAATGGTCAGTGCCGCCAGGGGACGCCCGCTGATCGAGATGGGGTCGCGACGGACCCACGAACGGGCGGCGGTCGCGGCGGCTCGCGCCGCCTACATCGCCGGTTTCGCCGCCACCTCCAACCTGGAGGCCCAGCGCCGATACGGGATACCCACCGAGGGCACCTCCGCCCACGCGTTCACCATGCTGCACACAAGGGAGGACAAGCCCGCTGAGATCACCGAGTTGGCGGCCTTTCGGGCCCAGGTTGACACGCTCGGCGCCCACACCACGCTGCTGGTCGACACCTATGACGTCACGGCCGGCGTGGCCAACGCCGTGGCCGCCGCCGGCACCGCGCTCGGTGCGGTCCGCATCGATTCCGGCGAACTCGCGGTGCTGGCACGGCAGGTGCGTGACCAGCTCGACCGGCTGGGAGCCACCGGCACCCGCATAGTGGTGTCCGGTGATCTCGACGAGTCCTCCATCGCCGCGTTGAGCGCGGAGCCGGTGGATAGCTACGGCGTCGGGACGTCGCTGGTCACCGGTTCCGGCGCGCCGACCGCGCACATGGTCTACAAACTGGTCGAGGTGGACGGCATGCCGGTGCAGAAGCGCAGCAGCCACAAGGAATCCCGCGGCGGCCGCAAAGAGGCGCGACGCCTTGCCCGTCCGACCGGCACCATCACCGAGGAGGTGGTCCACCCGGCGGGGCGCCCCCCGTCCACCACCGAACCGTTCCGGGTGCTCACCACCCCGCTGGTCCGCGGCGGGGAGGTGGTCGCCGAACCGAACCTGGCGGCGGCGCGCGAGCTCGTGGCTTGCGGGCTGCGCAGCCTGCCGTGGGAGGGTTTGAACCTGTCGCACGGCGACCCCGCGATCCCGACGACGCTGATCCCGGCCCAGCAGCGCCCATAAGCGAAGAGAGTCACCACGTCCGAGGTATCCGTGTCCGTGCCCGAACTGCTGGCCACTGCCGTGGCCGCGCTCGGCGGCAGCGAGCGTCCCGGCCAGATGGACATGGCCACCGCGGTGGCGCACGCGTTCGAGGCCGGTGAGCACCTCGTCGTGCAAGCCGGCACCGGCACCGGCAAGTCGCTCGCCTACTTGGTTCCCGCGATCGTCCGCTCCCTCAGCGACGACGCGCCCGTCGTCGTCTCGACGGCCACCATCGCGCTGCAGCGTCAACTCGTGGAGCGCGATCTGCCCCGGCTGGCCGACTCGCTCGCCCATTTCCTGCCGCGCCGCCCGCGCTTCGCCCTCCTCAAAGGCCGACGAAACTACCTGTGCCTGAACAAAATCCATAACGGCGCCGACGACGAAGGCGCCGGCGACCGACCGCAGGAAGAACTGTTCGACCCGATGACGGTGACCGCCCTGGGCCGCGACGTGCAACGGCTCACCGCCTGGGCGTCCACCACCGAATCGGGTGACCGCGACGATCTGAAACCAGGCGTGGCCGACCGGTCCTGGTCGCAGGTCAGCGTGTCCGCGCGCGAATGCCTCGGCCTGGCGCGCTGTCCGTTCGGCGCCGAATGCTTCTCCGAACGGGCAAGAGGAACGGCCGGCCGCGCTGATGTTGTCGTGACCAATCACGCGCTGCTGGCCATCGATGCGGTGGCCGAATCGGCGGTGCTGCCAGAGCACGCGCTCCTCGTGGTCGACGAAGCGCACGAGTTGGTCGACCGGGTGACGTCGGTGGCCACCGCGGAGCTGACGTCGGCCGCCCTCGGTGTCGCCTCGCGACGGATCACCCGCTTGGTGAGCCCGGAACTGCACCAGCGGCTGGAGGCCGCGACGGCCACCTTCGCCGCGGCGATCCACGACGCCACACCGGGCCGCCTCGACCACCTCGACGACGAACTCGCGACCTACCTGCGAGCGCTGCGCGACGCGGCGAGCGCGGCGCGGTCGGCGATCGACAGCACGAGCGACGCCAAGGCGGCCGCGGCGCGCGCCGAAGCGGTTGCTGCGTTGAGCGAGATATCCGACACCGCGTCGCGGATCCTCACGTCCTTCGCGCCCGCGATCCCCGACCGCACCGACATCGTCTGGCTCGATCACGAGGACAACCGCGGTGCGGCGCGCGCGGTTTTGCGGGTGGCGCCGCTGTCGGTGGCCGACCTGCTGCGCACCCGGGTTTTTTCCCGCGCGACCACCGTGCTGACGTCGGCGACGCTGACGATCGGTGGCTCCTTCGAGGCGATGGCCACGGCGTGGGGCCTGACTACCGAGGGCGGCGAGTCCCAGCCATGGCGGGGACTCGACGTCGGCTCGCCGTTCCACCACGCCAAAGCCGGGATCCTCTACGTGGCCGCTCACCTGCCTCCGCCCGGCCGCGACGGCGCCGGTACGGCCGAGCAGCTCACCGAAATCGCCGAACTCATCACCGCCGCCGGTGGGCGCACCCTGGGTCTTTTCTCGTCGATGCGGGCAGCCCGGGCCGCGGCAGAGGCCATGCGCGAGAGGCTGTCGACGCCCGTGCTGTGCCAGGGCGACGACGGTACCTCCGCGCTGGTCGAGCAGTTCAGCGCCGACCCCGAGACCTCGCTGTTCGGCACCCTGTCCCTGTGGCAGGGCGTCGACGTGCCCGGCCCCTCGCTATCGCTGGTCCTGATCGACCGCATCCCGTTCCCACGCCCCGACGACCCGCTGCTGGGCGCGCGGCAGCGTGCGGTGGCCGCGCGCGGCGGCAACGGCTTCATGACCGTCGCCGCCAACCATGCGGCGCTGCTGCTGGCGCAGGGGTCGGGCCGGCTGTTGCGCCGCGTCACCGACCGCGGCGTGGTCGCGGTGCTCGACTCCCGGATGGTCACCGCGGGCTACGGAGGCTACCTGCGAGCCTCGCTGCCGCCGTTCTGGCAGACCACCGACGCGGCACAGGTGCGCGCGGCACTGGAGCGGCTGCGCACCGCCTCGGACGGCGTTTCTGCCTGACTATCTGGCCAGCGCGACCCGGCCGAGTTCGTTGCCGGCCGCAAGCAACGGGTGGCGGGGCAGCACGCGCACCGTGTATCCCACCGATCCCGCCAACGGGAGCGGCGTCATGGTGGAGAAGACCTGATTGCCGCCCCCGGCCGTCCCGGTGTACGACATGTCGACGCACACCGGGTCCAGCAGCACATCGCCGGAGTCCACCCGGCCCATCACCGCCTGCACGGTGACTTCCTCGGGTGCCAGCCCGGCCAGCTGCACGGTTGCCGTCAACGTCAGCTTCGAGCCCAGCAGCGGCGTATCCGGCAGGCCGGTGCTGTCGACGTCGGTGATGGTGACCCCGGGCCAGATTTCCTCGACGCGCCGGCGGTAGGCGGCCAGCTCGCGTGCGGCGCCAAATTCGCCAGCCTGCCCCTCGGCCGGCGCGATGGTCTTGCGCAGTGACTGCGCCGCCGGCGCGTAGTACTGCTCCACGTAGTCGCGCACCATGCGCGAAGCCAGCACCTTCGGGCCCAGGGTCTGCAACGTGTGACGCACCATCTCGATCCAGCGGGGCGGCACCCCTTGCTCGTCGCGCTCGTAGAACTTCGGCGCCACCGCTTGTTCGAGCAAGGTGTAGAGCCCGCTGGACTCCAGGTCGTCGCGACGGGCCTCGTCGGTGACGCCGTCGGCAGACGATATCTCCCAACCGTTTTCGCCGTCGTACCATTCGTCCCACCAGCCGTCGCGGACGGACAGGTTGAGCCCGCCGTTCAGTGCGCTCTTCATCCCCGAGGTGCCGCAGGCCTCCAGCGGCCGCAATGGGTTGTTCAGCCAGACGTCGCAGCCCCAATACAACAGCCGGGCCATGGACATGTCGTAGTCGGGCAGGAAGGCGATGCGGTGGCGCACCTCGGGCCGGTCGGCGAAGCGCACCACCTGCTGGATGAGCGCCTTCCCCCCGTCGTCGGCCGGGTGCGACTTCCCGGCAACGATCAGTTGGATCGGCCTCTCCTCATTGAGCAGCAGCTGTTCCAGCCGGTCCGGATCCCGCAGCATGAGCGTCAGCCGCTTGTACGTCGGCACCCGCCGGGCAAACCCGATGGTTAGCACGTTCGGATCGAAGGCCGTTGCTATCCAACCCAGTTCGGCTTCCGAAGCGCCGCGTTCCAGCCACGACTCGCGCAACCGGCGCCGGACGTCGTCGACCAGTAGTGAGCGCAGTTGGGAGCGTATCCACCACAGGTGACCGGCGTCGACCTGCTGCAGCCGCAGCCAGACGCCGGGGTCGCCGAACGAGTTTGAGCCGGCCAGCTCACGCCCCAGCTGCAGCCATTGCGGCGCCGCCCAGGTGCGCGCGTGCACCCCGTTGGTGATCGACCCGATGGGCACCTCGTCAGGATCGAATCCCGGCCACAGCTCGTTGAACATGGCCCGGCTCACCCGGCCGTGCAACAGCGAGACGCCGTTGGCGCGTTGCGCCAGCCGCAGGCCCATGTGAGCCATGTTGAACTTGGCCGGATCGTCTTCGGCGCCGAGCGCGAAGATCCGGTCGGTCGACACGCCCGGCAGCAGCGTGGACTCCCCGTCGGCACCGGGCTCGCCGATGTAGCGCTGCACCATCTCCAACGGGAATCGGTCGATGCCGGCGGGCACGGGGGTGTGGGTGGTGAACACGGTGCTGGACCGCACCACCGTCAGCGCGGTGTCGAAGTCCAACCCCGCACCGGCGATCAGCTCGCGAATGCGCTCCACACCGAGGAATCCGGCGTGTCCTTCGTTCATGTGGAACACCTCGGGCGCGGGCAGCCCTTCGATGGCGGTGAACGCGCGGATCGCGCGCACCCCGCCGATGCCTGCCAGGATCTCCTGCTTCATCCGGTGTTCCTGATCGCCGCCGTAGAGGCGGTCGGTGACGCCGCGCAACTCGTGCTCGTTCTCGGGGACGTCCGAATCCAGCAGCAGCAGCGGAACACGACCCACCTGCGCGACCCAGATCCGGGCGTGCAGCTGTGCGGAGCCGGGAAGCGCCAGCTTGACCAGCACGGGATCGCCGCCGGCGTCGGTGAGCAGCCGCAACGGCAGCCCTTGCGGGTCCAGCGACGGGTAGGTCTCGTGCTGCCAGCCGTCCGCGGTCAGCGATTGCCGGAAATAGCCGGACCGGTAGTAGAGGCCCACGGCGACGAGCGGAACGCCGAGGTCGGACGCGGACTTCAGGTGGTCACCCGCCAGGATTCCCAAGCCGCCCGAATAATTGGGCAGCACCTCGGCGACGCCGAACTCCATCGAAAAGTACGCGACGCCGGTCGGCATTGCGGCCCCGTCGTCCTCCCGCTGCTGATACCACAGCGGACGGCTCAGGTAGTCGTTCAGATCGGCCGCCAGCTCGTCGAGCCTGCCAAGGAAGGTTTCGTCGAGCGCCAATTCGTCGAGCCGCGCGGGGTTCACCGCGCCGAGCAAGGCGACCGGGTCACTGCCGCAGCGCTCCCACAGCGCCGGGTCGATGGTCGCGAACAGGTCCTGCGTCGGTTTGTTCCAGGACCAGCGCAGGTTGGTCGAAAGCTGATCCAGCGCGGTGAGACGCTCCGGAAGGTGAGCACGGACAGTGAACCGGCGAAGGGCTTTCACGCGTCCTTACCTTACTGAGGATTTCGG
>JARLGR010000220.1 GCA_031292665.1 Mycobacterium sp.
CTGATCGGCGACCAGAAGGCCACCCGGCCTCCGGCCTCCACGCCGACCCCGAACAGGGCCGCGGTGGCCCGATCCACCTCCTCACGCAGGGCGGCGGCCGTAAAGGTCCGCTCATCGGTGATCAACGCGGGGTGGTCGGGGAGTTGGCGTGCGAAGCGATCCAGCGCCGCGGGCACGGTGCGGGGATCGCTCGTCATCGATGCTCCTTCAAGCGGCCGTCCATCACCGCCGGCCTAACAAAGCAAGTGCTTGGTAGGTTAGCCTACAGGGCATGCAGGACGTCGAGGACTTCCGGGCAGAGGTCCGCCAGTGGCTCGCCGACAATCTGGTCGGCGATTTCGCGAAACTCAAGGGTCTCGGCGGGCCCGGCCGGGAGCATGAGGCATTCGAGGAACGCCGGGCTTGGAACCAGCATCTGGCCGCCGCCGGGCTGACGTGCCTGGGGTGGCCGGTCGAGCACGGCGGCCGGGGGCTGCCGACCGCACACCGGGTGGCGTTCTACGAGGAGTACGCCCGCGCGGACGCGCCCGTGAAGGTGAACCACTTCGGCGAGGAGCTGCTGGGGCCGACGCTGATCGCGTTCGGAATCACCGAGCAGCAACAGCGTTTCCTGCCGCGCATCCTCGACGTCACCGAGCTGTGGTGCCAGGGTTATTCGGAACCGGGCGCGGGTAGCGACCTGGCCAACGTGTCGACCACCGCGGAGCTCGTCGGCGACGAATGGGTGATCAACGGTCAGAAGGTGTGGACCTCGCTGGCGCACTTGTCGCAGTGGTGCTTCGTGGTGGCTCGCACCGAGAAGGGCTCCAAGCGCCATGCCGGCCTGTCGTACCTGCTGGTGCCGCTGGACCAGCCCGGTGTGCAGGTCCGCCCGATCGTCCAGATCACGGGCACCTCGGAGTTCAACGAGGTGTTCTTCGACGACGCGCGCACCGACGCCGCTATGGTGGTCGGCCGGCCGGGCGATGGTTGGCGGGTTGCGATGGGAACGCTGACCTTCGAACGCGGGGTCTCCACGCTGGGGCAGCAGATCGTCTATGCGCGTGAACTTTCCAACCTCGCCGAGCTCGCGCAGCGCAACGGCGCGGCCGACGACCCGTTCATCCGGGAGCGGCTGACCCGGGCGTGGACCGGCCTGCGGGCCATGCGCAGCTACGCCCTGGCCACCATGGACGTCGAGCAACCCGGCCAGGACAACGTGTCGAAGTTGTTGTGGGCCAACTGGCATCGTGACCTGGGCGAGCTGGCGATGGACGTGATCGGCAAGCCTTCGATGGCGTTGACCGACAGCGAGTTCGACGATTGGCAGCGACTGTTCCTGTTCACCCGCGCCGACACGATTTACGGCGGGTCCAACGAGATCCAGCGCAACATCATTGCCGAGCGGGTGCTCGGCCTGCCCCGGGAGGTCAAGGGATGAGTTTGTCCGAAGCGCCGAAAGAGGTTGCCGGGCACGGGCTTCTGGAAGGAAAAGTAGTGGTGGTGACCGCGGCCGCGGGCACCGGAATCGGTTCCGCCACCGCGCGACGGGCCCTGGCCGAGGGCGCCGACGTGGTGGTCTCCGACCACCACGAGCGACGGTTGGGGGAGACCGCCGACGAACTCGCCTCGCTGGGACTGGGCCGTGTCGAGAAGGTGGTGTGCGACGTGACGTCCACGGCCCAGGTCGACGCCCTGATCGACTCGACCACCGCGCGCATGGGCCGGTTGGACGTGCTGGTCAACAACGCCGGATTGGGCGGACAGACGCCGGTGGTCGACATGACCGACGACGAATGGGATCGCGTGATGGACGTGACGCTGACGTCGGTGTTTCGCGCCACCCGCGCGGCGCTGCGGTACTTTCGCGACGCGAAGCATGGCGGGGTGATCGTCAACAACGCCAGCGTGCTGGGCTGGCGGGCCCAACACTCGCAGTCGCACTATGCGGCCGCCAAGGCGGGCGTGATGGCGTTGACCCGTTGCAGCGCAGTCGAAGCCGTCGAGTACGGGGTGCGGATCAACGCGGTCTCGCCCAGTATCGCCCGGCACAAATTCCTGGACAAGACGACCTCGGCCGAGCTGCTGGACCGGCTCTCCGCCGACGAGGCGTTCGGGCGGGCGGCCGAGCCGTGGGAGGTGGCGGCGACCATCGCGTTTCTGGCCAGCGACTACTCGAGTTACCTCACCGGTGAGGTCATCTCGGTATCGAACCAGCATCCGTGAACCGCGCTAGCCAAGCAAGCGCTTGGTTGATATCCTGATCGGGTGGACCGAGTGACCGGTCAGTCAAACAGCCGGCGAGACGAGCTGCTGGAGCTTGCCGCGACCATGTTCGCCGAGCGCGGGCTGCGCGCCACCACCGTGCGCGACATCGCCGACGGCGCCGGCATCCTGTCCGGCAGCCTGTACCACCATTTCTCCTCCAAGGAGGAGATGGTCGACGAACTGCTGCGAAGCTTCCTGGACTGGCTGTTCACCCGCTATCGCGAGATCATGGACGCCGAGGCCAACCCGCTGGAGCGGCTCAAGGGTCTGTTCATGGCGTCGTTCGAGGCGATCGAGCACCGGCACGCGCAGGTCGTCATCTACCAGGACGAAGCCCAACGGCTGTTATCGCAACCCCGGTTCTCCTACATCGAGGACATGAATCGTCAACAACGCAAGATGTGGGTCGAGGTGATCAACCAGGGCGTTGACGAGGGCTACTTCCAGCCCGACCTCAACGTCGACCTCGTCTACCGTTTCATCCGAGACACCACCTGGGTGTCGGTGCGCTGGTATCAGCCCGGCGGGCCGCTCACCGCGGAGCAGGTGGGTCGGCAATACCTCGCCATCGTGCTTGGCGGAATCACGGCGGAACCTGAAAAGATTGAAGAAGGAGTCTGAACATGTCCGAGGCGTACGTCATCGACGCGGTACGTACCGCGGTAGGCAAGCGCAACGGCGCACTGGCCGGGATACATCCCGTCGACCTGGGTGCTCATGCGTGGCGCGGACTTCTCGACCGGGTTGACGTCGACCCCGCCGCCGTCGACGACGTAATCGCCGGGTGCGTGGACGCGATCGGGGGACAGGCGGGCAACATCGCCCGGCTCTCATGGTTGGCCGCCGGCTATCCCGAAGAGGTGCCCGGCGTCACCGTGGACCGGCAGTGCGGCTCCAGCCAGCAGGCGATTTCCTTTGGCGCGCAGGCGATCATGTCCGGCACGGCCGACCTCATCGTGGCCGGCGGCGTGCAGAACATGAGCCAGATCCCGATTTCGTCGGCGATGACCGTTGGCGAGCAGTTCGGTTTCACCTCGCCGACCAACGAGTCCAGGGAGTGGCAGCACCGGTACGGCGATCAGGAGATCTCACAGTTCCGCGGCTCGGAGATGATCGCCGAGAAGTGGAATCTCTCGCGCGAAGAGATGGAGCGGTTCGCGCTGACCAGCCACGAGCGTGCGTTCGCGGCCATCCGCGGCGGGCACTTCGACAACGAAATCATCACCGTCGAAACGGAATCCGGGCCGTTCCGGGTTGACGAGGGCCCGCGGGAGTCGTCGCTGGAGAAGATGGCCGGCTTGAAGACGCTGGTCGAGGGTGGCCGGCTGACGGCGGCGATGGCCAGCCAGATCTCCGACGGCGCCAGCGCGGTGCTGCTGGCGTCCGAGCAGGCCGTCAAGGACCACAATCTGACGCCTCGCGCGCGCATCCACCACATCAGTGCCCGCGCCGCCGACCCGGTATTCATGCTGACCGGGCCCATTCCCGCCACTCGCCACGCCTTCGACAAGACCGGGCTCTCCATCGACGACATCGACACCGTCGAGATCAACGAGGCGTTCGCGCCGGTAGTCATGGCCTGGCTCAAGGAAATCAAGGCCGACCCGGAGAAGGTCAATCCCAACGGCGGCGCGATCGCACTCGGTCATCCGCTGGGTGCCACCGGCGCCAAGCTGTTCACCACCATGCTCAACGAGCTCGAGCGCATCGGCGGCCGCTACGGGCTGCAGACGATGTGCGAGGGCGGCGGCACGGCCAACGTCACGATCATCGAACGGCTGTAGCTTCGGCGGCCACGCCGGCCTCCCCGCCGAGTGTGAAACACACGACGCTTCAACGGCGTGTCGCGTCGTGTGATTCACAGTCGTGGGCTTGTCGGTGGCGGCTGGCAGCATCGCCGCATGCGTGAACCGTTTCTTGGCTGTGAGGCGTTATCCGGCAAGGCTATTCCGGAGCGGGTCATGCGCTCGCTGTATGAGGCGGTGTACCCGGGCGTTTACGTTCCCGCCGGCATCGAATTGACCGCGCGTCAACGAGCGGAGGCGGCGTGGCTCTGGTCGCGGCGGCGCGCCGTTGTCGCCGGCAACTCGGCGGCGGCGCTGCTCGGCGCCAAGTGGGTAAGCCCGGCACTCGACGCCGAACTCGCACACGACAACCGCCGCTCGCCCCCCGGGATCACCGTGCACACCGACACGCTGCAGGACGGTGAGGTCCTAAAAGTCGACGGGATGCTTGTAACGAGCCCTGCGCGAACGGCATTCGACATCGGACGACGGACGACTCCGCGGCTGCGGGCAATCCAGAGCCTCGACGCTTTGACCAATGCAACCGACCTTAAGCCGACCGATGTAGGGGCTGTCATCTCCGACCATCCCGGCGCTCGAGGCGTGGTTCGGCTTCGAAAACTCTTGCCGCTTGTCGACGGCGGTGCCGAATCGCCGCAGGAGACGCGAACCCGGTTGGCGCTGGTCGACGCGGGGTTGCCCAGGCCGCAAACGCAGATCAGGGTTTTCGACGATTACGGAGACTTCGTTGCGCGCATCGATATGGGCTACGAGGAACTGCGAGTTGGCATCGAGTACGACGGTCCACAACACTGGACGGACGCCGAGCAGCGCGATCGCGACATCGACCGCTACAGCGCATTGCTCGATCTGGGCTGGGTGATCATCAGGGTCAGCAGCGACCTTATTCGCTATCGCCTAGGTACGTTCGTCGCCCGCGTCGTCGCCGCAATGCGAGCAGCGGGATGGCGACCGTGAACGCCGAGTGTGAACCTCGCGACGCGTCAATGGCGTGTCGCGTCGTGAATTTCACACTCGCGCGGGCGGTTAACGGGTTACCGCGTCGCCAGCACCAGCGCGATCCCGCCGAGTGCCAGCAGCCAACTGGCGAAGCTGCCCACCAAGAAGTACTCGGTGACCTCGTCGATGCCGATCTCGCCGTTGTGGTTCTTTTGAGCGTTCAATTCGGGAAACCGGATGATGCCCTTGGCTGCGACGACCGCACTGGCCGCGGCCACCTGGCCGCCGACACCCAGGCTCAGGATCAGCAGGCGTTCCATCGGGCCAAGCAGCCGGCCGCCCTTGAGTCGGTCCGACGGCTGCGGCTCACCGGCCGGTCGTACCGCGCCGACCGCGCCGAGAACCAAGCGCACCAGCTGATTTCCGGTGGCGAACTGCACCAGCACCACACCGACAACCATCACCAGCCGGGTGGGCGTGACGTGGCTCAGCGGCAGGTGCGCCCAGGCCGACCATCGCGCGACGATGCCGCCGACGGCCGACGACCATCCGGACAACACGGTCAACAGGGCCAGCGCAGCGATGAATACGGCCAGTGGTGCTGCTTGCTGCCTGCCGCTGCGTTCGCTGCGTAGGCATAGCAACTCCCAAACGACAGCCGTGGCGGCCGCCGTTATGAGCATCGCGATGTCGCCGGCATGCCACAGGGCGCAAAGCGCCGCGCACACCACCACCACGACCGGTCCCGCTACCAGCGGCGGCCACGTCACGCGGGCCGCTCGCCGGCACAGGTCGGCGACGCCGAGCGCTATGAGCAGCACCGCGACGGCGCTCACGGCACACTCCGCAGGTATCGGCTGGCACGGACGATCAGATCCAACCCGTCCCGGGCCGCCCGCTGGGACACCGCCGAGGGACTGATGCCCTCGTCGGCGGCGAGCTGCTTCTTGGTCCGGTCGTTCATCAGGCCCTTCACAATCCGCAGTGATCGATCATCGAGCGATCCAAGCAGATGGTCCCGACACATCAGGGCCGCGTTGATCGCGGCCACGTCGGTGCGGGCATCCTCGTCCGCCCGGAAGGTGGTGCGCACCTGCGCGAAGCCCGGTTGTCGCTGGATCTCAGCGGTATGCCTGATGGCGTCGCGCGCCGTCCACCAGGCGGGCCCGTCCTGGATTCCGGTCTTCGCATCCAGGACGGTGACCGCGCCCCATCCCAGTCCGAACCGAACGTCGATCTCGGGGGCGAGAAGCAGCCGCACGTGCACCGCGGCGTCGATGGCGGCGCCGAGGGAGGGGTAACTGCCCTGGAACTCGTCGCCGACGGTGAACGCCGGGGGGTCGATCGCGCCACCCGCGACCTGGCGCAAAGCCGCCGCCACGTTCTTGTGCAAACCCGAACGGTCACCGGCACGGCGAGACCCCACGACGTCGCCGATCAGCGCCGCCCGTAGTGAAGGATTCCCCCTCACTTTATTCATGTGAAGAGTATAGCTTTATTTACCCATAATGAAGCTATTTGCTTACGGACTGGTCCTGCACTCTCAGGTAGCGATCGACACCGAATCGCTGGAACGTGCGTTGCCGCCAGCTGGTCAGCAGGGGCATAGCCGCGTCGCCGTCGATGATCTCGGGGTGCACCACGTCGTAGCTGTTGCCCTGGAACGAGACGGCCGCTCGCCCCGCCGCAAGCACGTTGCGCAGCCAGTCCACTTCGGTGCCGTAGGGCAACGGTATGACGAATCCGTTTGCGAAACGCTCCGCCACGACCGGTGTCGAGTATTGCTTGCCCGAGCGTCGCCCCGTGTGCCGGATGGCAGCCGCGTACCAGTGCTTACGGCCGGCCAGTCGCGCCATCAGCGGATTGAGAACATGTCTGTTGGACGCACGAATCCCGTTCAGCAGCGGTTTGGGCCAAGATCCCGGTAGCAGCGTCTCCATTTGTCCAGGATGGCGCCGCGACACGAGCCGGTGCCAGGGTCATTGGTCACGGCTTACGGCTCCTCGACCAGCGCGACGGCGGCCTTCAAGTGGGCGATCGCGTCACGGACGATCGACTCGATCAGCTCGGCGCACGACGGCAGGTCGTCGAGGATCCCGGCCACCTGCCCGGAGGCCAGCACCCCGGCCTCGGTGTTGCCCTCCACCAGACCGGCCTTCAGCAGCATCGGGGTGTTGGCCGCCATCACCACCTGAGACCAGGTGAGTTCCTTGCCGTGGCGCATCGCCAGCCCGTCGGTGATCATCGACCGCCACGTCATCTGCGACATCTGCTTGAACTTGGCCGCATTGCGCACCGCGGCCACGAAGCCACGTGCCGGCGAGCCGCTTTCCAGCCTCTCGACCAGACCCGTGCGCAGCACCCGGTGGGGCATGCCGTCGACTCGGGTGGTGACCACCGTGCCGTCCAGCGCGGCCTCGAGGTAGCGGCGCTTGACAGCGTCGGGCACGGTTGAATCGGACGTGAGCAGGAAGCGGGTGCCCATCGCCACGCCGGCGGCGCCGTAACTCAACGCGGCCGCCAGACCTCGCCCGTCGAAGAAGCCGCCCGCCGCGATCACCGGAATCCCGCTGCCCTGCACGGCGTCCACCACCGACGGGAGCAGCAGCGTGGTGGCGACGGGTCCGGTATGCCCGCCGCCTTCTCCGCCCTGCACGATCATGGCGTCGGCGCCCCACGCCGCGACCTTGCGCGCGTGCTTGGCCGCGCCGATCGACGGGATCACCACCACGCCGGCCTCTTTAAGGCGTGCGATCAGCTCTTGCTTGGGCGCCAGCGCGAAGGACGCCACCTTCACACCTTCTCGGATCATCAACTCGACGCGATCTCCCGCGTCGGCGGCATCGGCGCGGATGTTCACGCCGAATGGCTTGTCGGTGGCGGCCTTGACCTTGCCGATGGCCGTCGCCAACTCGTCCAGCGTCATGGTGGCGGACGCCAGGATGCCCAGGCCGCCCGCGTTCGCCGTGGCGGAGACCAGCCGGGCACCCGCCACCCAGCCCATCCCGGTTTGCACCACCGGGTGCTCGACGCCGACCAACTCGGTCAGCGGCGTGCGCAGTCTCATCAACGTATCTCTCTATCGCGCAACGACTTCGGGTCGATAACCTCGCGGATCAGCCGCAGCTCGTCATCGGTCGGCGGCCTGGTCTCGTCGGCCTCGCCGAGGCCGTGTATCTCGAACGCGGTGGCTTCGCGGACCTCATCGGGCGACACCCCGGGGTGTAGCGACAAAGCCCGCATGGTGTGGTCGGGGCCGCCGAAGTCGAACACCCCGAGGTTGGACACCACCCGATACGGGTTGGCGAATCGAAACGCCGGGTTGTCGGTGTCCACTTTGTCCCAGCCGATGCCGCAGACGATGTCGACGGCCTCACAGAACACCCGCCCGGAATGGTTACCGACCCAGTAACTGGTCGCGTGGTTGACGGCGTTACCGGGTGCGCCGCGGAGGCCGAACATCTGCCGGGTCGGGCGCTGCAGCGGGCCGAAGGCCGAGATGTTCTGATTGCCGTATCGGTCGACCTGATTGGCGCCCATCACCACATGCCGCCGCCCCCAGGCCAGCGTCTCGAACACCCGGCCAAACGGCATCCAGCCCTCGACGGCCCCGGAGCCACCCAACGGGGGTGTGTCCGCGAGCAACTGGGCCTCGCCGTCGGTGAGCAGGATGTCCGGCGAAAACGTCAACCGGGCCAGCCGCGCGCCGACCGACGCCATGTTGGTCATCGGGCTGACCATGATCTCGCCCGCATCCCTGAACAGTTCGGCGCAGGCGATGGCACACACTTCGGCTCGGGTGCTCACTTGGCCGCCTCCTCTCCGAATTTGCGCACGGCCGCCTGATAGTCGTCCTCACTGCCGGACAGGTAAGTCTGGACGAACTTCTGCCACCCCTCATCCGTCGAGGCCGCCTCGGCGTAATGCCGCTGAAACTTCTCATCACGGCCGTAATCGGGTGCGGCGGTGGTGAAGTGGGCCCCACCCGGCGCCTCCACGACTCCGTCGACCATCATCCGGTTCACCAGAAGCGCCTGCGGCGGCACAGCTTTCACCAGTTCCTGGGTAGAGACGACGCGCTCCACCGACAGGTAGCGCTGCTCGGCGGCCATCAGGAACAGGTCGTCAAAGTAGGGGTCGATGCCGGTATATGCCGCATTCCCGCGGCTATCAGCGAGATTGAGGTGCACAAAGGCGGCGTCCAGGCGCAACGCCGGCATGGCGATCAGGGTCTCGTGTCCACCGCCGGGCGCCGGGTACGGGCTGGCGACGGTGCGCAGTTCGCCCTCCCAGAAGTCGGGCACCGAACTGCCCAGCCCCGCCCGAATGGGCAAGAATGGCAACCGTTGTGCGGCCGCCTGCAGTCCGCAGCGCAACATGCCCTCGTCCATCTCCCGGGCCTCGATCGCCCCGCTGGTGCGTGCCTTGGCGAACCACGGGTCGTAGAAGGGCGGCGAGTCCAGCGAGACGAAGCCGTAGTAGACGCGCTTGACCTTGCCCGCGGAACAGAGCAGACCCAGATCCGGCCCACCGTAGGTGATCACGGTCAAGTCTTTGACGTCGGTGCGCAGCAGGGCGCGCACGAACGCCATGGGCTTGCGTCGCGAGCCCCAGCCGCCGATGCCGATCGTCATGCCGCTGCGCAATCCCGCCACTGCGTCGTCGAGGGTTGTCCGTTTGTCGCTCATGACTTCTTCACGAACGCGTCGCGGTGCTCGTCGGAAACCCCGGCGAGGTTGAGCTCGAACGTAAAGCCCTGCTCCATGCGGTAGCTCGAGTTGACCCGTTGCACGTCGATGAAGTTGAGCGCCTCTTTGGCGGCTCGGATCACCCGTGTGTCCTTGGCGGCGATGTCGCGGGCCACCTGTAACGCGGCCTCGTCCAACTGATCCCGCGGCACCACCTCGTGCACCGAGCCGAAGTGGTGCAAGGTTGCGGCGTCCACGGTGGCGGCGGTGAAGAAAAGCCGCCGCATCATGTGCTGGGGCACCAGCCGCGACAGGTGGGTGGCCGCGCCGAGCGCGCCGCGCTCCACCTCCGGCAGCCCGAAGGTGGCGTCCTCGGACGCGACGATGACGTCGGAGTTGCCGACCAGGCCGATGCCGCCGCCCACGCAGAACCCGTTCACCGCCGCGATCACCGGCACCGCGCACTCGTAGACCGCGCGGAAGGCCGCGAAGCAGCCGCGATTGGCGTCGATCAGGGCGGTATACCCCTGAGAAGCTTGAGTGCGCTGCATCTCCTTGATGTCCACCCCGGCGTTGAAGCCGCGGCCCTCGGCCCGCAGGATCACCGCGTGCGTCTCCGGGTTTTCGCCGGCGGCCGTGACGGCGTCGGCGAGTTCGAACCAGCCGCGCGACGGGATGGCGTTGACGGGCGGGTAGTCGACGGTGACCGCGACGATGCCCGGCTCGACGGTGGTGGATGTGATGGGCAAAGTTGCACTTCCTCTGGAAAAGGGCCCCGGTGGCTACCTAAGCAAGCACTTGCTTGGTACGCTAGCACAGTGACTCGCGCCGAATCAGCCGACGCCATCAACTTGGGCTTGGCCGGGCGGGTAGTTCTGGTCACCGGCGGCGTCCGAGGCGTAGGCGCCGGGATCAGCTCGGTTTTCGCCCGGCAGGGCGCGACGGTGATCACCTGCGCGCGACGGGCCGTCGACGGTCTGCCGTACGAGTTCCACTCCTGCGACGTCCGCGATGACGACGCCGTCAAGGCGCTGATCGACGAGATCTCTGACCGGCACGGCCGGCTCGATGTTGTTGTCAACAATGCCGGCGGTTCGCCCTATGTGCTGACCGCGGAGTCCAGCGCGAAGTTCAACCGCAAGATCATCGAGCTCAATCTGATTGGTGGGCTGTGGGTTTCGCAATACGCCAACGATAAGATGCAGGACCAGTCGGGCGGCGGGTCGATCGTCAACATCTGCAGTCTCAGTGGTCGGCGGCCGTCGCCCGGCACCGCCGCTTACGGGGCCGCCAAGGCCGGCCTGGAAAGCCTCACGCAGACACTGGCGGTGGAGTGGGGGCCGAAGGTCCGGGTGAATGCGTGCGTGGTCGGCATGGTGGAGACCGAGCAGTCGGAACTGTTCTACGGTGACGCCGAGTCGATTGCCGCGATCTCGAAGAACGTGCCACTGGGCCGGCTGGCCAAGCCGGAGGATATCGGTTGGGCTGCGGCGTTTTTGGCATCGGACG
This sequence comes from Mycobacterium sp., assembly GCA_031292665.1. GTDB lineage: Bacteria > Actinomycetota > Actinomycetes > Mycobacteriales > Mycobacteriaceae > Mycobacterium. The sequence goes on from JARLGR010000220.1 coordinate 11,189, forward strand.
CGGCGTCCTACATCAGCGGCGCGTCGTTAGAGGTGCACGGCGGCGGCGAGCCGCCGCACTATCTGGCCACCACGAACGCGAGCGCGATCAAGTAGAGGAGACAACAACTATGGGAGTGGTTGACGGCCGCGTCGTCATCGTCACCGGAGCCGGCGGCGGTATCGGCCGCGAGCATGCGCTCGCTTTCGCCGCCGAAGGCGCGCGCGTGGTGGTCAACGACATCGGGGTAGGGCTGGACGGTTCACCGGCGGGTGGCGGCAGCGCCGCCCAGAGTGTGGTCGACGAGATCACCGCCGCGGGTGGGGAAGCCGTCGCCAACGGATCCAACATCGCGGACTGGGACCAGGCGGCCAACCTGGTCAACACCGCCGTCGAAACCTTTGGTGGCCTGGACGTTTTGGTCAACAATGCCGGCATCGTGCGCGACCGGATGATCGCCAACACCAGCGAAGACGAGTTCGACGCCGTCATCGCCGTGCACCTCAAGGGCCACTTCGCCACGATGCGGCACGCAGCGTCCTACTGGCGCGGCCTGTCCAAAGCGGGCCAAACCGTCGACGCGCGGATCGTCAACACCAGTTCCGCTGCGGGCCTTCAGGGCAGCGTCGGGCAGGGCAACTACAGCGCCGCCAAGGCCGGCATCGCGGCGCTGACGCTCGTCGCCGCCGCGGAGATGGGCCGCTACGGCGTCACCGTGAACGCCATCGCGCCCTCGGCGCGCACCCGCATGACCGAGACCGTCTTCGTCGAGATGATGGCCAAGCCCGACGAGGGGTTCGACGCGATGGCGCCGGAAAACGTCTCGCCGCTGGTCGTTTGGCTGGGCAGCGTCGAATCCCGCGACGTCACCGGCAGGGTCTTTGAAGTCGAAGGCGGCATCATCCGGGTCGCCGAGGGTTGGGCGCACGGCCCGCAGGTCGACAAGGGCGCCAGGTGGGATCCCGCGGAGCTGGGGCCCGTCGTCGCCGACCTGCTGGCCAAGTCGCGCCCGCCGGTCCCCGTCTACGGGGCCTGACTTGGTTGCGCCGAACGTGCACCCAGTACACGCTCGGCGCTGCCGCGACGTCAGGGTTCGCAGATGACGACGGGAATCACCCGGTCGGTCCAGGACTGGTAGTCCTCGAATGAGGGATACATGGCAACCAGTTTGGGCCAGTAGTGCTCACGCTCTTCGGCTGTGGCGTCACGCGCTCGCAACTGCAGCACCTCGTCTTTGATCTGCACGGACACTTTCGGGTCCGCCTTGAGGTTGAGGTACCACAGCGGGTTCTTCTCGCGGCCGCCCTGGGACGCAACCAGAATGACGCGATCGCCGTCGCGCAGGTACAGCAGCGGACTGACCCGCGGCTGTCCGGTCTTGCGGCCCGTGGTGGTCAGCAGTACGACGGCACTCTTCTGGAACACGCCGCCCAACTTCCCGTTGGTGCGCCGGTAGATCCACGCGTTGCCGCGGGACATCCACTTGATGATGAACGCGACCCAGGGCGCATTCAGATTGCGCGGCGGTGATTTCGGCATGGCAGTGATCCTAGTGGGGGACGCTAGCGCTGGATGAACGGGTGTAAGCGGACGTTGATGTGGTGGATTTCAGCTTCGCCGCTGGAAGTTTCGGCGGGGATCACGAAGGTTTCGTCGACCCGCGCGGCCAGCCGTCGCCCGCCGAAGGCCGCCTTCGTCAGCACGTCGTATGCGGCATGCACCTCGTCGCCGACGATGCGGTAGTCCGGCGGCGTGGCGTCGGCGAGGAATCGGTACTGGGGTCCGCGATTGAGGCTGCGCCGCAGATGATTTCCGGAGAACCCGTTCTTGATCCCCTGCTCGATGCGGGTGCACCGGGCGGCGAACGGGACGGAGTCGCCGTCATGGCTGATAAGCGCGTCGATGTAGGACTGCGCCGCGGCGATGCGGCTCTCCACCGGAACCGGCATCTGGACAAGCACTTCCGGCTAGATGCGCTCGATGATCGTGCCGGTGGACAGGGCGCCACCGGCGCACATGGTGATCAGCGCGGTGCTCTGGCCGGAGCGCTCGAGTTCGTGCAGCGCTGTGGTGATCAGCCGGCTGCCGGTGGACCCCACCGGGTGGCCCAGGGCGATGGCGCCGCCGTTGACGTTGACCCGGGCCATGTCGGGCTCGTGGACCCGCGCCCACGACAGCACCACCGACGCGAACGCCTCGTTGATCTCGA
>JARLGR010000221.1 GCA_031292665.1 Mycobacterium sp.
CCGAAGAGCAACTTTTGCGTGGTGGTACGCGAGGTTGTCATCGGCGTCACCATATGTGATGAGTTTGAACTCCGTGCACGTTTTCCGACCTGGCATGCTCGGATGCCACTCGTACACGCATGGCGTCCCACACGTCTCAGCAGGATGCACCAGGTGGCATGTGACCTACGCGGTTCACCCGGCCGCGATCGGCCGGCGGGTGCTGGTGGGTGCCGACCACGAACGGGTTCAGGCCGCTGCGATGGCGTGCTGGTCGCCGATCATGAACAGATCTGTGGCTACTCGATGAGAAGGTGGCCGAATCTTGGCGCTCTTCGATGAGTGGGGAGAAACCGACCGATCTAACCGCAAGCTGGCCGACCGGGTTCCCACCTCGGCCCAGTGTCGTTGTGTCGGCATCCAGCCTCGGACGAGTACTTCACTTCGCGGCCAAGCACTTCCATCCCTCGCCGAGGCCGGCGAAGTCTGCACGACAGCCGACTTCGAACGACCCCGCCAACGCAGACTTGCCCACCATCGGCGAGACCGGCAGACTCAACCCGTCGAGGACCCCGAATGATGTTGGTTATGCGACGCGAATCCCTATCGTGAAATCAGATACCGGCCGAATCAACCGAGGAGAACGCCCTTGAAGCGACCCGTCGAGTTGATGAGGGGCGCGATCACACCGATCCGGGAGCAATTGGCGACGGTCTGCGGCCAATCTGAGCGCACACTCGTGCTCGCCGCCGTCCTGTTGCTGTCGTTCGTGTCGGCGGTGACCGGGTTCGTTCTCGCCCAGTATTACTCCGTGGACGTACTTGCCTCGCTTACCGGAGTAGCCGAAGACTGCTGGCTCGACTGGGGCGTGCAGATCGGCCGACATTGCTTCAGCGACTATGCAATAACCGTCGACGAGGGTATGCGGCCCAATCCCTGGGGGCCCTACCCGACTTTTCTACCTTGGGACAACTACCAGGCGGGCTGGGTTAACTACCCGGCGGCTGCGTTGGTGCCACAATTGCTGTTCGCGGTTCCCACAAAGTTGCTCGGCGTGCCAAAGCTTGGTCTGATCGCTTTCCTGCTCGCGCTGACGGTAGCGGTCCTCGCACCGGCGTTCTGGGCATCCCGGGGGGCGCGCGGCCTGGAACGGGTGGTTGTGTTCGTGGTGCTGGGCGCCGCTGCCATGCCGGCATGGGCGGTGATCGATCGCGGCAACTCGGTGGGGTTCCTGGCCCCGATCGCCCTGTTTTTCCTGCTGGCGCTGCGCCGAGAGCGCTGGGGCCTCGTCACGATCGCGGTTGTCCTGGCCGCGTTACTGAAACCGCAGTTCGCCATCCTCGCCGTCGCCTTGTTCGCTTCCCGGCAATGGCGGCTGGGCGGCATCGCAGTCGGCGGGGCAGTGATATCCAATCTCGCCGCTTACCTGCTGTGGCCGCGCGACTTTCCGCTAAACGTCGTGCAGTCGATCAAAGGTGTCTTAGGCTACGGCGGTTCGCCCTATGCTGTCACCTCACCGTACAACGTCTCGTTCGCGAGCGGGCTCTTCCATATCACCAATCGCGTTGTACCCCTGTTTGGTTATTCCGTGCTCATTGTGTCGGTGGTCTGCATCCTCGGTCTCGGGCGGCGCATTCCACCGGTGATGGTGGGCATCGCGCTTCTGGCCACGGCCACACTTTTCCCGTTCCAGGCGTTCAAGTATTACCTGGTGTTCGCCCTACCCATCGCGGCGTTGGTAGTTCGCGACCCGGACGGGCCGCCGGGATCGGGGATCTTCGATCGCCTCGCCAACCTCGGTGATCGCCGTCGCGCCGTCGGAATTTGCGTGAGTCTGGCCGCGGCGCTGAGCATCACGTGGATCGCCTTGCCCAGCAAGCCAACCCAGGCGTTGATCGCGGGGCAGAAGGGGGTCATCGGGATTGTCGGCACCACGCCCTTAGTTCCCACAACGGTCGCAGCGACGTCACTCCTGTGGTTGGTCACCTGCGCGTCCATCATCGTCTCGTACGCACGAAGACCTGCCCCCCGGGCGTTGAAGGGGGCCTGCACCGATTTGGCACCCGGAGAACTGAAGCCGGCAGCCGCGTCCCGGCTGGATCGTCCGTGAATCGACGAGTCCCAATGTTCCAGGGGCGCAAGCATTCGCGAACTGTGCAGCCCTTTACCGGATGCATCCGGTTGCATTTTTGCCCGCCGTCGCACCCGTCACGACGAGCACACGCAAGTTATCGGAATTGGTGATCCCCGTGACAAATATCATGAGCCCGTTATCCGCGGTCCCCCACACCCACTTCGTTTCCTTCGTTCCGTTGAATTCGGTCGTGACCGTCTTACACCAGGGCCGTCCGTCGAAATCGCGGAAAACCGGCAGCTGTGGTGCCAGATAGGACTCCACGCTGTCGCGGTTGCGATCCACCACCCAATTCTCGAAATAAGTGTCGAGACGCTGTGCGAGCTCCGAGCCCGGTGGCATCGTCACCTGCGTGACTACCTGCGACCGGGGCCCGCTCGCGAGAGGTGTCGGTGATTGCGGGGCAGTGCTAAAGCCGTTCGGGCCTGAGGCGGACGACGTGCTCGTGCTGGTCGGCGGTAATGTGCGGAACGCGTCGTTCATGTTGCGCAGCGAACAGCCGCTTAGTACCACGGCCATAACCGCTGCGGCCGCCGTCGCACGAATCATGGTCGCTAATCCTAAAGAACCGTTACCAGTGTTGAGTACGTTTAGTGACGTGCTCGGGCGGTCTGCCC
>JARLGR010000222.1 GCA_031292665.1 Mycobacterium sp.
CGAGCTCTTCAAGAAGCGGTATGTAGCAGTAGGAGTCGTTGTCGCACTGGACCCCGGGGAACCGGTTCCAGTACCAGACACCGCCGAAGTCGCCGCCCATCTCGATGATCCGGATGTCCTCGACGCCGGCCTTCCTCAACGCGGCCGCGGTAAGAAGGCCGGCGAATCCTCCGCCGAGGATCAGGACCTCGGTCTCGGTCGACAGCGGGTCGCGCTCCACGAACGGGGTGTGGGGATCGACTTCGGAGTACGCGGCCAGGTCGGCGGTGAGTTCGAGGTACTGCGTCGACCCGTCGGCGCGCAGCCGTTTGTTCCGTTCGGCGCGGTACTTGTCGCGCAGTTTCGGGATATCGACATCGTCTGGGGTGTCGGTGGGAAGGCAACCCGGAGTGGGGGATTCGCCGGCTACAGAGGTCACCGGACGGCCACCTCCGCATCCTGCATTGCGTGCTGGTAGGCGCCCACTTGCCCCCCGACGGCGTGGTGGAGGTGACGGATCATGATCTCCTGGTCGCCGATCGGGAAGCGCGACACCCGGCGAGATTCCAGCATGGTCTGGGTGGCTTCCAGGGTGTTGCAGTCCTGCAACGCAAACTCTTTGAACGTCACTGTGGCCAGCTCCTGCCGTATCCGGTCGCCCGGACTGCGGGCCGGCGCGAAGTACAGCGAGCCTTCGAAGATGTGCTGGTTGTAGGCCGTCGGCCAGTAGTTGTAGGTCAGATACCAGCCTGGCTCCCACACCACGATCATGAAGTTCGGGAAGAACAGAAACGAGTCCAGGCCCCACTGCTTGTGACCGCCGGGGTTGAGTCCGGGCGGCAGATTCTTCAGGGCAGGAATGTCGGGCTTGTCCCACAACCCGAAGTTGCCGCTGCGCAACATCCGTTCGATCGGCTTGACCATCATCGGGTCCTTCGGCGGCGCCATCCCGCCCCACGACGACTGCATGGCATGTAACCCCTCGATGGAGTAATGCAGACCTTCGTAGCCGTAGCCGGCCAGTTTGCGTGACTCCTCGGCGGTGTACTGCTTCGAGTGCAGGATGGGTGCGTGGTAGAACTCGGTGAACGCGTCGATGTACAGCTTCCGGTTGGCGTTGACCTCCGCGCGATACGAATAGGTGTCGGTCATCTCCCCGAACGGATAACCGACGAGGCCTTCGCCGAACGGACCGAGGAACTCCATCAATGAGGTCGTGTTGTCAGGGTTGAGGTTGACGAAGATAAACCCCTCCCACACCTCAACCTGGACGGTAACCAGTCCAAACTCTGCTTTGTCGAGGTCGAAGAACTCCGACTCCTGCTGCACGAAGCTCAGATCGCCTTCCAGCGAGTAACGCCATGCGTGGTACTTGCAGACGAACTGCCGGCAGGTGCCCTTCGTCTCTTGCTCAGGATGTTCATCCCATACCAGCTTGTTGCCGCGATGCCGGCAGATGTTGTGAAAAGCGCGGACCTGCCCGTCGGCGCCGCGCACGAGGATCACCGAGGTCCGTGCAGCCGCGATCTCCTTGGTGAAGTAACTGCCCTTCCTCGGCAGCTGCTCAACCCGTCCCACGTTGAGCCAACTCCGTTCGAAGATCGCCTTGCGCTCGAGCTCGTAGGACTCCGGCGTGATCGAGTCGTCGAACGAGATCGGGCCGGTGCCCAGGTGGGGGTAGTGCTGGGTCCATGACCCCTCGGCGGGCTTGGGAAAGTGCGGCATAGCGGTCTCCAAGGTTCTGGCGAACCGGCGTCGGCGGGCACCGGCGAGCAGTACTAGCTATTTGTAAAGTAATACCTTGTCGATCATAAAGTAAAGTCTTCTTGATCATTCGAACGATTATCTTTACGATCAGCAAGTTAGTATCAGCTGACATTGACCGGAGCGGCCGAGGAGGCGCGATGAGCTTTGTGGCCGTTGATGACACGGGCTGGCCCGTAGCGACGCGAAGCCGAATGTTGGCTGCCGCGATGAAATTGTTCAGCCAGTACAGTTTCGCTGGCACCTCGCTGCAGATGATCGCCGACGAACTCGATCTCACCAAAGCCGCGATCTATTACCACTTCCAAACCCGCGAGAAGCTCCTGATCGCCTTGATGCAGCCTATCCTCAGCGAGATCGGAAAGGTGGTGGAAACCGCAGAGCGCCAGCGCGGCGCACGCGCACGCGCGGAGGCAATGCTCAGCGGTTACGCCGACATCGTCGCCAGGAATCGGTCACTGGCCGCAGTCACCGTCTTCGACCCCAGTGTGCGCAGTTTGCTCAGAAGCCAACCCGAATGGGCTGCCGTAATCGACCGCCAACTGGCACTGCTGGCCGGCGTGGGTTCGGCGGTCTCGGGCGGGATCAACGCCGCGGTCGTCATGACCGGTCTTGCAGGTGCAGCCTCGGCCGCGGACCCCCACCTCGCAGACGATGCGCTGCGAAAAGAACTGGTCGACATCGGCCGCCGGGTGCTGGGATTACCCGCCCCAAAGCACCGACAACGCAGGACCGTTCAATTGGAGCCATCACCTGTCACCCACTAGCAACCCACGCACCGCCATCGTCACAGGCGGAGCCTCCGGCATTGGTGCCGCGATCGCACATCGACTCGCCTCTGATGGCCACCGCGTCGCCACCCTGGACATCACACCGGCCGAGGGCGGCGTGTTCTACGAGGTCGATGTGACCGATCGCGCGCAGATCGACACGGCGCTCGCCGACATCCACTCGAGATTCGGGCCGGTGACGATCTTGGTCAACGCCGCAGGCGCGGAAGGGTTCGCCCGGTTCCTCGACATCTCCTTCGCCGAATGGCAGCGCGTCATCGATGTCTCCCTTTAACGGCGTCTTTCACACCATTCAGGCAGTTCTGCCCGACATGCTCGAGGTTGGTTGGGGGCGCATCGTCAACATCTCGTCGTCCAGCACGCACCCTGGCATACCGATGAAATCACATTATTTGGCCGCCAAGTCCGCAGTCAACGGGCTGACAAAATCCCTCGCACTCGAATACGGCCCCAAGGGCGTCACCGTCAATGCCGTACCCCCCGGCCTCGTCGACCCCCATGCTGCGCAATGCCCAGCACCGCTGCGACTTCGGCAACCACACCCTGGAGGACATCGTCGCCGCAACCCCCGTGCGCCGCATCGGTCGTCCCGAAGACATCGCGGGCACTTGCGCATTCCTCGTCTCCGAGGACGCCAGCTACATCACTGGACAGATCATCGGCGTCAACGGCGGCCGCAACACCTGAGGTTTTTCCTAACGCGGCTGAGTCTCACTTCATCTAGCACGTCGAGTTGGCGGATTACCGCGTGATCGGCCCACTGCGTCATGTAAGTGACCGCTCTTGACGCCGTCAAGAACCGAGAATGAAACCGCAGGTAACGAGCGGGAGTTAATCGGAACGGGACGGACCGAAACCGCAGGTAGGATGGTATTTTGCCTGGTCAAAGCAGGGGTTCGAGTCCCCTTAGCTCCACTAGATCAGCGCAGATCAGACCCGGTGTCCGCACGGGGTCTGATCTGTTGGTTGAGGCCAGTGGGCCACCAGTGTCCCAACGGCCGGTGAGCGGGACCACTAGCGCCGTGCTGGCCGCCGCCGCGCAACTCGCCGACGTCCGCGTCACCGCCAATGATGGTGGCCTCCTGGCGCTGTGCACCGACCCTGGGTTTGGCAGGCTGGTCCCCATGTCCGAGCCACAAGAGCAGCAGGCCGGGGCCACACTCAGGGTGGTCGGCCTACAAGCGTCAATTTCCATACGCAACTACATGGCCAGGCACCACCTGTGAAACGCCCGGCGAGAAGCGTGGCTGTGCCGAAAGCGCGAAGACACGTTGCTCAGCGAGCAGAACCTTGATCGACCGCACCGCTCGCACGCAATGACGGCTGTATTGTCAGCGGTCGCATTTCTCGAAGCACTCGTCAACGAAGTATGGCAGGACGCAGCCGAGAGCCGGGTCAGCACACGGCGTACACCGAGGGCATCCCCGACGCCGCAATCGCGACCATGCGCGAGCTGTGGAATGGCAAAGAGAAGGCCGAACGGATGTTTTTCTCTGCTGAGCAAGTTCCAGGTCGCGCTGGTGTGCGCCGGCCATGAGCGTATGGACAAGGGCGCCGAGCCGTATCAGAGTGTCGATGTGTTGATCGACCTGCGAAATGAATTGGTCCACTTCAAACCTCAGTGGTGGCATGACGATGGCAGAGATGAAGCGAAGTTCGTGGCAACACTGCGAGCCAAGCTCGCGGGAACGCGAGAATCAGCAGCCGATCGGCGAGCCGTGGTTCCCTAACAAAGCGCTCGGAGCTGCCTGTGCCGACTGGGCGTGTAGCTCGGTTATTACATTCGCGCGAGACTGGCACGGTCGCATGGGGCTGACCTTCGACTTCGATGAGCGCTATTTGATGCCATCGGAGCCCTTTGAGGTCGATGAGTAGCGTGCACCGGCTAGTGGTAGTGGACGGGTGCAGCGGGAACGCCAATCTCCACGGGGAATGCAAGGCTGGCAACTACGAACCTGGCCGCCATCGAGGGCAACGCTTAGAAGTGAGGAGCGGGGGCGATGTCGGATAAGCGGGACAATCCAACGATCCACGGCAAGTCGCCGGTCAACGCCGTCGATACCTTCTACAACCGTAGTCACGGAGCGAACAGAACACCCGTTGAGGCGATTTGTCGCCCAGGCAGAACTAACAGAGAGAGGAAGAGGAGCCAACTATGAGCAACGTTCCCGCAATCGACCTGAATGACGGCGCGCACATCCCGCAGCTTGGTTTCGGCGTCTTTCAGATCAAGCCAGAGAAAACCGCTGCAGCGGTGAAGGCTGCCCTCGACATCGGTTACCGGCACATCGACACCGCTGAAATGTACGGAAACGAGAAGGAAGTCGGTCAGGGCATCCTCGATGCCGGGCTGGACCGCGCCGGTGTCTTCATCACCAGCAAGCTCAACAACGGCTTCCACAAGCCGGACGATGCACGACGCGCGTTCGACAGAACCCTGAGCGTGCTCAATTCCGACTACGTCGACCTATTCTTGATCCACTGGCCGCTGCCAACGCTTTACGACGGCGACTTCGTCTCGACCTGGCATGTTCTCGAAGAGTTCGCCGCAGACGGACGCGCCCGCAGCATCGGCGTATCGAACTTCCAGCCGGCACATCTTGACCGACTCGCGAAGGAATCCGCCACGGTACCCGCTGTGAATCAGGTCGAGATCCATCCCTACTTCGCAAACGAAGAGGTGCGCGCCTACGGGCGAGAGCATGGCATCGCGACCGAGGCGTGGTCGCCGATCGCTCAGGGCAAGGTGCTCGGTGACCCCGTCATCGAGCGAATCGCCAACGCCGTCGGAAAGTCACCGGCCCAAGTTGTGCTGCGCTGGCACATTCAGCGAGGCGACATCGTTTTCCCGAAGTCCGTCTCGCCGGATCGAATGAAGTCGAACTTCGAGTTGTTCGACTTCGAACTCGACGGCTCCGACATGTTTGCGATCACGGCCCTCGACAAAGGCGAATCCGGCAGGATCGGCCCTAACCCGGACGAGTTCGACTACGTACCCGACTAGCGACCGACGATCACCGAGCAAATGAAATGAGGCCGACGTCCATGAGCAGCCGGGACGGTTTCCATCCAGACTTGACGACGCCGAGCACCGAGCATGTCCACATGTCGTCACGAACGGTGGTGCACCACGTCAGGGCTTCAGAGCTTAGCTCCGGTACGGCACAGACAGAGGGCATGCAGCGATTTGCCGCGATCACCGGTGGCTCGGTTGGTTCGGAGAAGATCTGGATGGGCGAGACCTATGTTTCGCCAGAGACGGTGTCGGACAACCATCACCATGGCGAATCCGAAGCAGCGATCTTCGTGCGAAGCGGAAACCCGCGTCGTATTCCAAGGCGGCGTCCAAGAAGTCCGCATCGCCACTGCGCCCGGCGACTACATCTTCGTGCCGCCGTACGTTCCGCATCGAGAAGAGAATCCGGACTGCAATCATCCCGCGGTGATCGTGATTGCCCGCAGCATACAAGAGGCAGTCGTGGTGAATCTTCCAGAGCTTTATGCACTCTCAGAGAGTCCGACCAACGAACCAGGAGTGTGACTGATGCTATTGCGTCAGCTCGAGTACTTCGTCGCGGTTCCAGGTAGAAACACCCGCGGGCGGCGGGGACGCGCGCAGCACCGCCCTCACTATTCGGCCGGGTCGGCCCCAGCGTGGTCATTGGGCGGTGAAGCCCAGAGCTCTCTCAGTGCCCGCGAGGTGCGTCCTGATTGCGTCGAGCGATCGGTCCAGATCGCCGTCGCGCACTGCTTCGGCGATCAGCGTGTGTTCGGCAAGGATGGTTTCAATCCTCGCGGGGTCTCGAACGGCGGATTCACCGATCATGCGCATCTGGCGGTCGCGTAGCGAGCCGTACACGTCGTGCAGAATGCTGTTGCCGGCGGCCTCGATCAGAATCGCGTGGAATGCTCGATCTGCATCTGAGAATTCGCGCAGCTCCGCCGTCACGACAGCTCGACGCTGTCGGGCGAGTTCAGCGGCCATCCGATCGAACACCACGCCGCGCGCTTCCGCCGATTGACCAATGACCTTCGCTGCAGCGAACTGTTCGAGGACCAGCCGGGCCTCCATGACCGCGCGCACCTCTTGTGGGGAGACCGGGACCACCAAGGCACCGCGCTGCGGATACAGCCGCAGCAATCCTTCGGCCTCGAGGCGCAGGAAAGCCTCCCTGACAGGAGTGCGCGACATGCCCAACGCGTCGGCGACCTCACCCTCGCTGATCAGCTCGCCACCCGGGAACGCGCCCGTGAGGATCTGGTCCTTGACGTAGTCGAGCGCTCGGTCCTTCGCCGCGAGTCGGCTCCCGCGGGCGGCCCTGTTTGCCACGACGGCCTCCGCTTCGATCCCAGTCGTATACCAGAGGTGCCCGCCGAGCCTACCTGCCGCGCAACCCGCGGGCGGCCCGGCGGGTGAGCGTTCTCACGCCTCGGCGTGAAAGTCCAGAGGTAGAATCAAGTGAGATACAAGTAGTATCTTTGTTAGTCAAGCTGTATCGAATGGAGGCGGTGAAGTGTCAATCAACACAGATCTGGTGACAAATGAAGTCGGTGAGCGAGACGCGCTGGACCCGACCATTGCTGCTCCGGTGACCAATGTGGCCGAGTACGGGTTCGAGGGGCGGTTCGAGGACTGGGCCGAGGATGCGCGCTACTTCGAGTACTCCAAGGCCGCAGACCCGATCGGATCCGGGCACACGTCGAAGGTCCCAATCAAGGCCTTCAGCCGGGACCTTTACGCCGACGGCCCCAGCCGAATCATCCCACTGGACTTGTCCAACGAACTTGGCATCAGTGACGGCCCGGCTACCAGCCCGGCGCTGGTGGCAAACTTCATGCGGATCCGGGCGGGTGAGCGGATCGCCACCAACCCGAATGCCACCTCTCAGCTCTACTACGTGATCGCCGGCCGGGGTTTCGCTGCGGTGAACGGTCGGCTCGTGCGGTGGGAGAAGGGTGATTTTCTGACCCTGCCTGCCGACAGCCGCGCCACGTTCCACGCCGACGCCGGCTCCGACGCCGCACTGTACTGGGTAAACGACGAGCCGTTGCTTCGCCACCTGGGCGCGGAGGCCACCGAACCCCGTTTCCGCGCAACGAAATTCCGCCGGGCCGACGCGGTCGCTCGACTGGAGGAGATCGCCTCGCGCCCGGGCGCTAACGACAAGAGCCGGGTTAGCGTCTTGTTGGCCAATGCCGCCGAGGAGCAGACACTGACGATCACTCACGTCTTGTGGGCGATGTTCGGTCTGCTGCCGCCGGATCAGGAGCAGCGTCCACACCGCCACCAGTCGGTTGCGCTCGACCTGATTCTCGACGCCGAGCCCGGCTGCTACACGCTGCTGGGCACCCGGTTGGATGAGCGGGGCAACATCGTCAACCCGACTCGCGTCGACTGGGAGGCAGGCGGCGCATTCGTCACGCCGCCGGGCCTGTGGCACGCCCACTTCAACGAGTCGGGCGCCCCGGCACACCTGATTCCCATCCAGGACGCGGGCCTGCAGACCTACCTGCGGAGCCTGGACATCCGTTTTTCCGACCACCGGTGATCTACCTGAGGTTCGCGGTTAGTGCAGCTGGCGGCTACATCAGCTTTGTTGCTGGGTGGAGGTGGTAGTTGGCGTCAGCGTTGACGACAACTGCTGACAAGAAACGCGATTCTAGTGGTGTGTCCTGCAATTAATTGGCGATTATCTGGTATGATTCGCAGCATGAGGCGACCCGCTCCGGCTCTGCTGGTGTCCGCAGGGCAGCGTGAGGTTCTTGAGTCCGTGTCGCGCTCACCGTCGGCGCCGCATCGCGAGGTGGTCCGGGCGCGGGCGTTGTTGATGGCAGCCGACGGTCTGGC
>JARLGR010000037.1 GCA_031292665.1 Mycobacterium sp.
CCACCGGGCAACCCGGGGCCGGAGGCGCCGCCGCCCGCGCCGGGCGAGCCCGCGCCGGGAGGCTAGCCGGTTGTCCGTGCGGATGGATCCGCAGCGTTTCGACGAGCTGGTCTCCGACGCACTCGATCTGATCCCACCCGCGCTGGCGGCGGCCATGGACAACGTGGTCGTCCTGGTCGAAGACCGCCACCCCGAGGACGCCGACCTGCTCGGGCTCTACGAAGGGGTGGCGCTGACCGAGCGGGACTCGGAATACTCCGGATACCTGCCGGACGCGATCACGATCTACCGTGAGGCGCTGCTGGAGGTCTGCGACTCCGACGCCGACGTCGTCGAGGAGGTCGCCATCACGGTGATCCACGAGATCGCCCACCATTTCGGCATCGACGACGACCGGCTGGAAGAACTGGGCTGGGCCTGACGGTCCCCGACAAACCCGCCGGCGCGCGGGCGCGGCATCCCCGATTTGTCAGCGTCCGGTGCTATGAACGGCCTATGAGCGACAATTGCCGCGACTGCCGGGCAGGCCTAGATCACTGTCACGGCACCATCATTCGCCATTCGATGCGTCACTGGGAATGCACGGAGCCGGGTTGCGCCTGCCCCGAGTTTATCGCGCACGCGTTTGTCATCGACTGTGATGCCGTCGGCTGCGGCTGCTACGCCGAATCGGTCCGGATCGCCGTTTGATCGAACGTCAGCCCATCGGGTCGGCGCCTGCCCGCACCGCATCCGCGACCGGGCTGGCGCGGACTTCGGCGGCCTGAGGGTAGAACGGCGGCGTCACCGATCCCCACTGCACGCAACTCCACCGCCCGTCGGTGATCGGGGTCAGCACCACGGATTCGGCGTTGTCGAGATGGTTGTCCAGCGCGAAGTTGCCGTCCACCCCTGCCAGCACCGCGGACGCCAACCGGATCGCGGCGCCGTGGCTGACGACGACGATGTCACCGTCCCATTCGTCGTCGTCCAGGTAGCGCACGCGCAGGTCGGTGAGCACGGGGACGTAGCGGTCCAACACGTCGTTGCCGGTCTCCCCGCCGGGCAGCGGTACGTCCAGCTCGCCGCGATGCCAACGCTCGTAGATCGCATTGAACTCCGCGACCGCTTCGTCGTCGCCGCGGTTTTCCAAGTTCCCGACCTGTACCTCGTGAATGCCCTCGACCTGCGCCGCGGTCACCTCGAGTTCGACAGCGATCACCGCGGCCGTCTGCGACGCGCGGGTGGCCACCGAATGCGCCAGCATCGCCGGCCGCCACGCGCCGCGGGCGAACGCCCGTGCCTGGTCGCGCCCCAGTGGCGTGAGCTCCGCGCCGGGCGGGCGGGTGTCCAGCCTGCGCTCGACGTTGCTGTAGGACTGGCCGTGGCGCAGCAACACCAGACGCCCGCTCACGGCTCGAACCTCTCCTCGGGCTTGCCCTCCCGTAACCGCGACAGCCAGCGTGACGCTTCGTCGGCCGGGGGTGGGACCACCCCGGCGGCCGACCCCGTCGGCCACGAACCCAGATATCGCACATCGGCACAACGACGGTGTAGCGCCTTGAGTGCCTCGGCGACCGCGCCGTCGTCGATGTGGCCCACACAGTCGGCGAAGAACAGGTAGGTGCCGAGCCCGGTTCTGGTCGGCCGGGACTCGATCCGGGTCAGGTCGATGCCGCGGATGCCGAATTCCGTGAGCGCGGCCACCAGGGCACCGGGGCTGTTGTCGACCCGCAAGACGACCGACGTCCGGTCGGCTCCGGTGCGGGCCGGCGGCGGCCCCGGCGGCCCGATCAGGACAAAGCGGGTGCGGGCATTGGGCTCGTCGACGACCCCGTCGGCCAGGGCCGACAACCCCCAATGGATTGCCGCCAGCGGCGAGGTCACCGCCGCGTCGGCGTGCCCGTCGGCCACTTGGCGCGCCGCATCGGCATTGGAATACGCCGGCCGCAGTTCCGCCCCCGGCAGGTGGGCCGCCAGCCACTGCCGCACCTGCGCAGCCGCGACCGGGAAGGCCGCCAGGGTGCGCACGTCCGCGGCGCTGGGGCTGGTTCCGAGCCCGGGTCTGACGACGATGGCGAACGCGACATCCAGCGTCGTCTCGGCGAAGACCTGCAGGGGTGAGCCCATTGCCAGGCTGTCCAGGGTGGGCGTCACGGACCCGTCGATCGAATTTTCGATCGGCACGCACGCATAATCGGCTCCGCCGCCGCGTACGGCGTCCAGCGCCGCCGGTGTGCTCTCGAGCGGCGACCGCTCCACGGCGCCCGGCTCCTGCCCGGGAACCAGATCGGCGGCGGTGATCTGCATCAGCGCCGCCTCGGTGAAGGTCCCTTCGGGACCGAGGTAAGCGATGCGGACCACGCTCCAACCCTAACGGCGCGCCCCGCCAAACACGCCTTGCGCTACCACCGCGTCTAAGTTAACTTAGCCTTGCCTAACTGAAGGAGGAATGGTGTTGCCGCTGATCGACGCTGCGCCGACGACCGCCGAACGCATCCGCAGCGCCTGCGCGAGGGCCGCCGGGGGGCTCGTGGCGATCGAACGCGAGGACGCGGTCGCCACGCCCATCCATCACCTGCTCGACGACGGCTCCTTCGCCGTCGCCCTGCCCGTCGACCCGGCGGGGCGCCCGGTTGCCGGGTCGCAGGCGCTGCTCGAACTGACCGACCAGGCACCGCTGCCGCTGCGCGAACCGGTCCGTTCGCTGGTCTGGGTGCGTGGCCGCCTGGCCGAGGTTCCACCGGAGGCAGTGACGCCGATGCTGGACCGGATCGCCAGCGACTGCCCGAACCCGGCATTGCTGCAGGTGGAGACGCCCAGATCGGTCTTTCCCGGCGACGAGGCGCGATATACGCTGCTGCGGCTCGAGGTTGTGTCCGTGGTTGTCACCGACGCGAACGGCGCGGAGCCCGTCGGTGTATCGGAGTTGCTGGCAGCCCGCCCCGATCCCTTCTGCGAGATCGAATCGACCCTGTTGTGGCACTTGGACACCGCCCACCACGACGTGGTCGCCCGGCTGGTGTCCAGGTTGCCCGCGCCGTTGCGACGCGGGCGGGTCCGCCCACTGGGGATCGACCGGTACGGCATGCGGTTCCGTGTCGAACGCGCCGACGGTGACCATGACGTCCGGCTGCCGTTCCACAAGCCGGTGAGCGATATGGCCGGACTGCGGCAGGCGATCCGCGTGCTGATGGGTTGCCCCTTCCTGAACGGGTTGCGGGCCCGCCGGTGACCCCGTCAAGAGCGACTGCCCTAAGTTATCCGGGTGGACGGCGACCGATCACCGGAGCGTCGACGACGGGCGGTATTCGAGGGCACGCGCCGGGAGCTCCCGCAGGTGACCCGCCGCGGGGCCGGCCCCCCGGCGGGTGCGGATGACCGGACTACGCCGCTGCGCAGGCCGTCACCGCCGGGTTCCGCCGGCGTCGTGCAGCCCCCATCGGGGCCGCCGCCGCGGCCCGTCGGACCCGCCCCGCAAA
>JARLGR010000223.1 GCA_031292665.1 Mycobacterium sp.
AACTAACTAGAAGCCCCCCCCCCCCTAAACCGCGCGGTCCACGGCCCCCCCCGCGCTGCGCGACGTCGAAGTTGCCGAATACGCGCAGCGCTGCGGGGTCGACGAGGAGCTGTTGCGTGCGGCGGCGCGGCGCATCGGTAGCGCCGCCAGCGTCGCGGTGTTCGAGGACCTCGGAGTCCAGCAGTCGCCCAACAGCACGCTGTGCTCCTACCTGAACAAGTTGCTCTGGATCTTCACCGGAAACTTCGCGAAAAAGGGCGGTCAGCACCTACATTCGTCGTTCGGGCCGCTGTTCGGCCAGTACTCCGGCCGCACGCCGGTGACCGGCGCCCCCATCATCGCCGGTTTGGTGCCGTCCAATGTCGTGCCGGAAGAAATCCTGACCGACCACCCGAACCGGTTCCGCGCCATGATCGTCGAGAGCAGTAACCCGGCCCACTCGCTGGCCGATTCCGGCGCCTGCCGCGAGGCCTTCCAGGCGCTGGAGCTGATGGTGGTTATCGACGTCGCGATGACCGAGACAGCCCGGCTCGCGCACTACGTGCTCCCCGCCGCATCGCAATTCGAGAAGCCGGAAGCCACCTTCTTTAACCTGGAGTTCCCGCACAACGCTTTTCAGTTGCGCCGGCCACTGCTGGACCCGCTGCCCGGGACGCTGCCCGAGCCGGAGATCTGGGCTCGGCTGGTGCGGGCGCTGAGCGTCGTCGACCAAGCGGACCTGCGCCCGCTGCGGGAGGCGGCGCAGCGCGGCAGGCAGGCGTACACCGAGGCCTTCCTCGCCGCAACGGCAACCAATCCCACACTGGCGCAGACGCTGCCGTACGTGCTCTACGAGACGCTCGGGCCGACGCTGCCCGACGGCCTGCGCGGCGCGGCCGCTCTATGGGGCCTCGCCCAGAAGGCCGCGCTGAGCTACCCCGACGCCGTCCGGCGCGCCGGCTACGCCGACGGCAATGCCCTGTTCGACGCGATCCTCGACAACCCGTCGGGGGTGACGTTCACCGTTCACACCTACGAGGACGACTTCGCTCTGATCGGCCACGCAGACCACAAGATCGCCCTGGAGATCCCCGAAATGCTCGGGGAGCTAGAGGCACTGACCAAGACGCCGCCCCGGCTGACCACACCGGAGTTCCCCATCGTGCTGTCCGTGGGGGAGCGGCGCGCCTACACCGCCAACGACATCTTCCGCGACCCGTCATGGCGCAAACGCGACCCAGACGGCGCCCTGCGCGTCAGCGTCGAGGACGCACAGGCCCTTGGCCTCGTCGACGGATGCCGGGCGCGCATCACCACCGCCGCCGGCAGCGCCGAGGCCACCGTCGAAATCACCGAGACCATGCTCGCCGGACATGCCGCCCTGCCCAACGGTTTTGGCCTGGACTACGTCGACGACGACGGACGCACCGTGGTTCCCGGCGTCGCTCCGAACGTGCTCACCTCGACGAAATGGCGCGACCCCTACGCGGGGACGCCGTGGCACAAGCACGTGCCCGCCCGGATCGAGCTATGCCGAGCTGGACGCACCACGCGCGAGCAGACGCAGAATCGCATGTCTAATCGCTAATTTGTGCGATTCTGTGTCTGCTCGCAAGCGGGCGGGGGAGTGCCCCCAGTTCGCGGAATGAGGCGCCCTCAGTTCCAGATGCGGACGCGGCTCTGCGGCTCGAGGAACAGGGCATCGCCGCCGGTCACCTCGAACGCGTCGTAGAAGGCGTCGATGTTGCGGATGACGCCATTGCACCGGAACTCCGGCGGCGAGTGCGGATCCACCGCCAGCCGCCGGACCGCCTCCGCCTCACGGGATTTGGTCCGCCACACCTGGGCCCAGCCGTAGAACACGCGCTGCACGCCGGTGAGGCCGTCGATGACCGGAGCGGGCTCCCCGCCCAGTGACAGGTGGTAGGCCAGCAGCGCGATGGACAGCCCGCCCAGGTCGCCGATGTTCTCGCCGACGGTGAATGCGCCGTTCACGTGCTGACCGCCACCGAGCTCCCGCGGCGTGTACGCCTCGTATTGCTCGATCAGCGCCTTGGTGCGGGCGCCGAACTCGGCGCGGTCGTCGTCGGTCCACCAGTCGACCAGATTGCCGTCGCCGTCGTACTTGGCGCCCTGGTCGTCGAAGCCGTGGCCGATCTCGTGGCCGATCACCGCCCCGATCCCGCCGTAGTTGGCGGCGTCGTCGGCCTCGGCGTCGAAGAAGGGCGGCTGCAGAATCGCTGCGGGGAAGACGATTTCGTTCATGCCCGGGTTGTAGTAGGCGTTGACGGTCTGCGGGGTCATGAACCATTCGTCCTTGTCCACCGGGCCGCCCAGCTTGGCCAGCTCGCGCTCGTGGTTGACCGCGTAGCCGCGCTGGTAGTTGCCGTAGAGGTCGCCGCGGTCGATCACCAGCGCGGAGTAGTCGCGCCACTTCGTCGGGTAGCCCACCTTGGCGGTGAACTTCTCCAGCTTGCGCTGCGCACGTTCCCGGGTCTGCGGCGTCATCCAGTCCAGGTCGCCGATGCTCAGCCGGTACGCCGCTTGCAGGTTCTCCACCAGCGCGTCGATGCGGGCCTTGGCGCCCGGCGGAAAATGCCGCTGCACGTACAGCTTTCCGACGGCATCGCCCATCAGGCTCTCCACCAGGGACACCGCGCGCTTCCAGCGGTCCCGGATCTGCTGCGCCCCGGTCAGCAGCCGGCCGTAGAAGTCGAAGTCCGCGGCGACGACGTCGTCGATCGACCACGGGGCGCGGGCGCGGATCACCCGCCAGCGCGCCCAGCGCTTCCAGTCCTCGAAATCCTCGCTCTCCCAAAGCGCGGCGAATGCGGTGAGGTAATCGGGTTGGCGCACAACGACTTCCGCGAACGCCTCGGGCGTGCTACCCAGCGCGCCCACCCAGCCGGCCCAGTCGAAGCCGGCACCCTGGGTCGCCAGGTCGGCGAAGGTGCGCAGGTTGTAGGTGAGGTCGGCGTCGCGGCGCTTGACCACATCCCAGTGCGCGGCGGCCAGTTTGGTCTCCAGCGCCACGATGCGGGCCGCGGTGTCGGCGTAGTTGTTGGCATCCCCACCGAACACGAGGCCGAACATCCGTGCGATGTGCCCCGGGTAGGCCGCCAGCACCTCGGCGTGCTGCTCGTCGCGGAAATACGACTCGTCGGGCAAACCGATGCCGGACTGGGTGACGTGCACCAGGTAACGGGACGAGTTCTTGGCGTCGGTGTCCACATACATCGCGACGCCGCCGCCCACCCCGGTGCGTTGCAGGGTGCCCACCACCGCGGCCAGGGAGGGGGCGTCGGCGGCGTCATCGATGGCGGCCAGCTCGTCGAGCAGCGGTTGCAGACCCCGGCGTTCGACCGTCTCCTCGTCGAGGAAGCTGGCGTACAGGTCGCCGATGCGTTGCGGGTCGGTGCCGGGGGCCGCGCCCTCCCGGCTGGCCTCGACGATCAGGTCGCGCACCTGCTCCTCGGCGCGGTCGAACAGGTGGCGTAAGGCACCGTCGGTCGCCCGGTCCGCCGGTATGGCGTAGTCGGCCAGCCACCGGCCGTTGACATGACCGAACAGGTCGTCCTGCGGACGGGCGTTGATGTCGACATGGCTCAGGTCGATGCCCGAGCGGATGGCCTCTACTGTCACCCCGCCATCCTTCCATCTTTATCTGGGTGCGACGATCGGCCCATGTCCGACGGCGAGCCGACCGAGCCACCCACCGACGACGAACCCACCGATCCCGAACCCGTAAGCGGCGCCGTGTTTTCCCCGTACGGCATCGCGTCGGCCGTTCTCGGCGTGCTGTCGGTGGCCGCGGTGGTGCTCGGTGCCGTCATCTGGTCGGCGCACCGCGACGACGCCGGCGAACGCACCTACCTGACCCGCGTCATGGAGACCGCCGCCGAGTGGACGAACGTGCTGATCAACATGAACAGCGGCAACATCGACCCCAGCTTGCAGCGGTTGCACGACGGGACGGTCGGAGAGCTCAACACCGATTTCGACGCCGCCGTCCAGCCCTACCGGCAGGTGGTGCAGAAGCTGCAGTCGCAGAGCACGGGCCGGATAGAGGCGGTGGCCATCGAGACGGTGCACCACGACCTGGACACCCAGCCCGGTGTGGCCCGGCCCGTGGTGACCACCACGTTGCCGCCGTTCGCCACCCGGTCGGACGCGGTGATTCTGGTCGCGACGTCGGTCAGCGAGAACGCCGGCGGCAAGCCGACGACGGTGCACTGGAACCTGCGGCTGGACGTCTCCGACGTGGACGGCAAGCTGATGATCTCCGGTTTGGGCTCGATCCGATGAGAAACCTCTGGCGGCTGCTCGCCTTCGACATCCTGGCCCCGCTGGCCGCGATCGCGGCGCTGCTGGCGATCGGGGTGGTCATCGACTGGCCGCTGTGGTGGGTGTCGGCCTGCTCGGTGCTGGTCCTGCTGATCGCCGAAGGCATGGCGGTCGACTTCTGGCTGCTGCGCCGCGACTCGGTCAGCGTCGGCACCGACGATGACGCGCCGGGGCTGCGCCTGGCCGTGGCCTTCCTGTGCGCGGCGGCCCTGTCGGCGGCGGTGCTGACCGGGTACATGCACTGGACGCGCCCGGACCGCGACTTCAAGCGGGACACACGCGAGGTGGTCCAGGTCGCCACGGGGGTGGCGGAAGCGATGGCGTCGTTCACCCCGAGCGCCCCGACGAGTTCCATCGACCGGGCCACGGCGAAGATGGTGCCGGACCAGGCGGACGCGTTCCGGGAGCAGTACAAGAAGAACGGCGCCGACCTCGCCCAGCGGGGCGTCACCGCCGAGGCCGCCACGCTCTCAGCCGGCGTCGAGGCCCTCGGGCCGTCGGCGGCAAGCGTGGCGGTGATCCTGCGGGTGACGCAGACCTCGCCCGGGCAGCCGGCCAGTCAGGCGGCGCCCGCGCTGCGGGTGGCGTTGACCAAGCGCGGCAACGACTGGCTGGTTTCCGGCGTGCTGCCGCTCAATTCCCGCTGAGCTCAGTTGGATTCGGGCGAGCGGGTGGACTTCACCTTGACGAACCGGTCCGACAACCGACGCATCCGCAGCATCAGCGCCGCCGTCGGGCTGGTGCTGCCGTCGAGGTAGGCGGCCAGTTGCTCGGGAGTGACCCCGATGCGGGACGCGAACTCCTGCTGACCCAGGCCGGAGCGGTCGATCAACAGTCGCGCGTGGCGGGCCACCTCGGCCCGCTCGTCGGCCGCCAGGTGGGCGCGGGCGCGGTCCAGCACCTCCCACAGTGCTTTGGCGACGCCGTACGGTTGGCTGCCCTCGAGGACTTCTTCGACCTGGCGGGCGGTCCGCCCGTACGGGTCGCGCTTGAGGGCCGCGGCGATGCGCTTCCAGGTCTCGATGTCACCGCCCTGTAGCGCCGAACGGATCGCGGCGGTCGGCCAGAACTCCACCGGCCGGTCGGGGTCGTGCAGTGATCCCCCGGCGGGTCCGTTGCGGTCGGGGCCCCGTTCGGGGGCGGGTCGCTGGGGTGGCGGTGCGGGGCGCCGTTCGGATGCCAACGTCACCTCGCCTCCTCCAGCATTGCCACGGCCACGGACAGGCAGCGCTGCCTGACTACTTCCCAGTCTGCCTCGCCATCGGCATCGGGTGCCTTCTCGTCAGAAAGATCGGAAGGATGGGGATCCGCGAGCTGACGGACGAGTTGGCTGGCCATCCAGTCCCGCTTGGGTGACTGACTGCAGTAGTACCTGTCCATCCCCGCCAGCACGAGAGCGGCGGTTTCGGGCTCCACGGTATCGACCATGTCAGCAAAGTCGGCGTAATCGCGGCGACTGTTACGGCACATGATCAGGTAGCCCTTGAGCCGCAGCGCCTCGGCGCCCGTCGGGATCAGCAGGCGGTCGCCGGTGGGCAATTGGACGTGGGTGGTCTCCACCGGACTGCGCCGCTGGTACCTCGGCTGGTCCCTCGGCTGGTCCACGCCGTTGGTCTGCAGCGCGTCGAGGGCCACCGACAGCCGCCCCCGCCACAGCGTGACCGGGTGAACGGGCCGGTCCGCCCCGGCGATCGCCCGGGCGATGCCATTGCGCGACGCCAGGCCGCCGACCAGCTTCCTGGCCCCCGACGGGCCGTGAGCGTGACCGTTGGTGCGGGTCTTGGCGGCGCCCCGGCCCGCCGCCCCGCCCGCCGCCCCGCCCGTCTCGAGGCCCGCCATCTCGTCGCTGATGTTGACCTGGTGGGGGATCTGTTCGGGGCCTCGTCCCCGGGCGGGCCCACCGGCCCGCGCGGGGCCGGCCTGTGTCGTCTTGCCGTTGCGGCCACAGCCGGAGAAGGCGAGCGGGTCGGCCACGCAAATGGCGTCGGGCGCCAAGTTCCTCAGCTTCGCGGCCGACTTGAGCACCATCCGCAGGTCGGCGGTGGGCGCGGTGAGCGCCGAGATGTCGTCGGGAATCACCACAACGTCACCGAGATCGACCTCGGGCAGCGGCCGGTCGAAGTCGACCGACGGCAGCACCCGCAACAGCCACGCCGGCATCCACCAGTTCCACTGGGCGAACATCGCCATCAACGCCGGCACCAGCACCAACCGCACCACCGTCGCGTCCACCGCGATCGCCACGGCGCACGCCACGCCTATCTCGGCTACCAGCGGCATGCCGGCGAAGGCGAAGCCGATGAACACGGCGATCATGATCAGCGCGGCGCTGGTGATCGTGCGGGCGCTGGTGCTCACGCCGTACGCGACCGCATCGCGGGTGTTCCCGGAATGCAGGAAGCGCTCCCGGATCCGGGTGAGCAGGAAGATCTCGTAGTCCATCGACAACCCGAAGGTCATCGCCAGGACCAGCGGTGGAACGGTGCTGTCGATCGAGCTGATCTGGGCGAGGCCGAGATCCTTCAACCAGCCCCACTGGAACACCATCACCAGGCTGCCGTAGGCGGCCGCGACCGAGAGCAGCGTCATCAGCACGCCCTTGAAGGCCAGGAACACCGAGTGGATCGAGATCAACAGCATCACGAACGCGATCAGTGCCACGAAGAGCAGCACCAGCGGCTCGGTCTGCGACACCCGGTCGTCGAAGTCCTTGATCAGCGCCGTCGGGCCGCCGACGTCCACCCGCGCGGCGTCGGCAACCTTGGGTAGCTGGGAGCGCAGCCAGCCGACGGTCTGCCGCGCGCCCATGTCCTCGGGATCGACCGTCGGCACCGCCGACAGCAGCGCGCTGCCGTTGTCCTCGGCGAACTGCGGTGGCGACACCGAGGCGATGTCGGGAGCCTGCGTCATGCGCTGGCGGATCGCGCCGATCGTCTGGGCGTGCTCGGGGGAGGCGGCGCCACCGTCGGGGAAGGTGATCAGCACCCGGATCGGGCCCAACGCGCCGGGCCCGAGCGCCTGGGCCGACGCGGCCACCCCGGCGCGGGCCTCGTGCGACGAGTCGAACTGGCGCAGCAGGCTGTTGCCCAGCACCATCGATGTCGCCGGCACGGCCATGACGAGCAGGATCGCCGCCGCCGCCAGCGCCGAGACCCAGGGCCGGCGCATCACCCGTCCGATCCAGCGGTTCCAGAAGCGGGACTGGGTGGCCTCCGGCCGGCGCGACCAGTGCAGCAGCGCGGACCTCTTGGCGGCCGCCCGGCCGAACGTCGTCAACACCGCGGGCGTCAAGGTCGTCGACGTCAGCATCGCCACCGCGACGGCCAGGATCGCCCCGGTGGCCATCGACTTCAGCGCGGGCGTGTTGATCAGGTAGATCCCGGTGAGCGAGGCCACGACGGTCATTCCGGACAGCACGACCGCCAGCCCGGACGTTGCCATCGCGGCGTCGATGGCTTCGCGGTGCTCGCGTCCGGTGCGCAGTTCCTCGCGGAAGCGCATCAGGATAAAGAGCGAATAGTCGACGGCGAGGGCGATCCCGAACATCGACACCGTCGGGGTCACGAACACCGACATGGTGGTGAACTCCGACAGCAGACAGACCAACCCCATCGTGACGACGACCGTGCAGACGCCGAGGGCCAGCGGAATCGCCGCGGCCGCGAGCGAGCCGAACACCGCCAGCAAGACGATCAGGATGATCGGCAGGTTCCAGCGCTCCGCGGCGGCGATGTCGTGCTTGGTGTGCTCCGCCGCGGCGGCGCTGAGCGCGCCCTGCCCGATGACGTAGAGGCGGACTCGGCCGTTCGCGGTCTGACCGGGCTGACCACCCTTGACCCCGACCCTTTTCCGCAGCTGCTTGGCGAGGTCGCTGGTGCCCGCGTTGCGGGCGTCCAGCCGCAGCGACACCACGTAGGGCCGGTCCGGCTGCGGCGGCCGCTGCGTCGGGTTGGGAACCTCCGTGGCGCCGGGGAACTCGCCCGCGATCTGGCGCAGCAGCGCGACGGCGTCGTTCATGTCCTGGTAGCTGGCATCCGGCCGCGGCGCGGCCACCAGCGCCAACGAGGACGCCCCCTGGTCGTGGTAGAGATCCTCCAGTTGGTCGTGCACCATCAGCGACTGCGAGCCGGCGACTTCGAAGCCACCGCCGGTGAGATTGCCGGATACCGACATGGCCAGATAGACGGCAGGCACCAGCGCCAGCAACCAGCCTGCGAACACCAACCAGCGGTACCGACGCAGGCTGCGGCTCAGGCGCATCATTAACTGCTGGATCTTCGGCTCCCCGGTGTGTCGCGCGACGCGTGCAGGCGAGGATACCGCAGCGGGCTGTGGATTATGTCGGCTCGTCGGCGTTGCTGAGCTGCAGCAACGCCGATGTTGCCAAGACGCTGCGGAGTTGTTGTCAACCGGTGACGAACAGGATCTAGATCACACGGCCTGGCAGTGGTACCGGCGGGATGGCAGGATGTGCGATGGCCTGCGGGGCCCCGGGGGATTCGGGGGGAACTCCGCGACGCATGGGGGCCGTCCACTCGAACCGTTTGCGAGCCGTCAGTACCCGGCGGTCCCCGCAAACTCCAAGGAGTTATCCATGGCAATAGGCACCGCCACCACGCGCCGCCGGATCTTCGCCGGGCTGATCGCCACAACCCCTCTGGGGTTCCTGGGGCTTGCGGGGCTCGCCTTCGCCGTCCTGGCCGGTCCGCCGGCGACCGGCGCCAACGACCCGTGCGCGGCCAGTGAGGTCGCGCGGACGATCGGTTCGGTCTCCAAGTCCATGGGCGACTACCTGGACTCCCACCCGGAAACCAACCAGACGATGACCTCGATGCTGCAGCAGCAGGCGGGGCCGCAGTCCTTCACGGGGCTGAAGTCCTACTTCGAGGCCAACCCCAAGGTGGCCGGCGATATGACGTCGATCGCGCAGCCCCTGACGAACCTGTCGCTGCAGTGCAAGCTGCCGATCAGCATCCCGCAGGCGATGGGCATGATGCAGCAGGCGCAGGCCGGGGGCGGCCTGCCCGCGCTGCCGGGCGGTGCCGCGGGTGCACCGCCGCCCGGCGGCCCCGCTGCGACGCCGCCGGGAGTCACCATCGGGGGCACCGGGGCGGTCCCGCCGGCGGGGGGGAGCCCGCTGTCGGGTCCGCCGCGCGGCAACACCGTCGGCTAACCGGCCGCGGCTTCCGGGGGTAGGGGACCCTGCAGGGCGGCCTGCGTTGGGTCGATGGTCGATTCGAGGGCGGGGGCAGTTTGGTCCCGGTGTGCCGAACCGGGCGCCGGACCGATGTCCTCGTCATCGGGGACGGTGACGTTTTCGGTGCGGAACACCAAGAAGAACACCACCCACCCGATAGCGGAAATCAGCAGCCAACTGATCAGCCGGTAGATGAGCATCGCCGAGATGGCGTTGGGCAAGGACATGCCGCTGGAGACCAGGCCGGGCACCAAGACCGCCTCGACGACCAACAGCCCGCCGGGCGTCAGCGGGATCGTCCCGACCGCCCGGGCGGCCGCGTAGGCAACCGTCAACCCCGCGACCGACGCGTGGTCGCCGGCCGCGTACGCGGCGAAGCCGAGGCACGCCACGTCGGCGATCCAGTTGAACATCGACCAACTGAACGCCATACCCAGGTCGCGCCGGCCCAGGCTCACCGATTCCAGCTGCATGAGCGTCTGGCGCCACCTGTCCAGGCCGGTGTCGGCCGGCTTGCCACGAATCGAGTTGACCCACGCCAGGATTCGGCTGCCGATGCCGTCGATCAGTTCGGGCCGCGACGCCACCGCCTGGGCGAGGATCAACAATGCGACGAACCCGCCGAGGGTGAACAGCAGCGAAAACGGGTTGTTCTTGGCGCCCAGGAAGAAGGCCCCGCCGAGACCCAGCAGGGCCAGCCCGACCGCCTGCAGCACCCCCGACATCACCAGCTGCCATGACGCCACCACGGTCGAGGCGCCCCAGATCCGCTGCTGGCGCAGCAGGAAGGTGGCCGACAGCACCGGTCCGCCCGGCAGCGTCGTGCTCAGCGAGTTGGCGGCGTAGAAGGCCGCTTCCGAGCGCAACTGCTTGACCTGCACCCCGGCCGACTTCAGCAGGGTGCGCTGAATCTGAGCGAAGCTGTGCATCGACGCGGCGGCCGCCACCACCGAAGCCAGCAACCACCACCAGTTCGCCTCGTACAGGCTCATCCACGCTTTGGCCAGCTGGTCGAAGCCCAATGAGACCTCAACGGTGAGGACGACCGCGACGATGCCGAGGATCGCCCACCGCAGCCACCAGTACTTGCCGCGCGGGGTCTCTTCGCGTGGCAACTCGAGCTTGTGTACGGGTGCGTCGTGCGGCACGTGCTTTAGGTTAACGGTGCAGGTAGGGGGTGTTAGGGACGCAGTTCCGACTGTGTCGGGGTCGTTCTGGGGTCGTAACCGGATCGTGCCAGCCGCCCGGCCTCCTGACAAGCCTGTGCCCGGCCCGCGGACGGCATTCGGGTGGCATCCCGACGGCTAGGCTTGGTAGATGACGGCAAACCTCGACGACGCGTCCGTCGACCCCCTGGTCCGCAAGGCCTCTGCCTGGGCGTGGCGCCTGCTGATACTCCTGGCCGCGCTGGTCGCCCTGCTGTGGGTCGTGGAGAAGCTCGAAGTCATCGTCGTCCCGGTGCTGGTGGCGTTGCTGCTGAGCGCGCTGCTGGTACCGGTGGTCGACTGGCTGGACCGGCGAGGTTTGCCCCGCGGTGGCGCGGTGACGCTGGTGTTGCTGGTCGGCTTCTCGATCCTCGGCGGAATCCTCGCGTTCGTTGTCAACCAGTTCATCGACGGCGTGCCCGGTCTCACCGAACAGGTGACCCGCAGCATCGAGTCCACCCGCAAATGGTTGATCCACGGCCCGGCGCACCTGCGCCGCGAACAGATCGACAACGCGGGCGACGCCGCCATCGACGCGCTGCGCAACAATCAGGCGAAGCTGGAAAGCGGCGCGCTGTCCACCGCGGCCACCGTCACCGAACTGGTCACGGCCGCCGTGTTGGTGCTCTTCACGTTGATCTTCTTCCTCTACGGCGGCCGCAACATCTGGCAATACGTGACCAAGATCTTCCCGGCCGGCGTCCGCGACCGGGTGCGCGAGGCGGGCAGCGCCGGATACGGCTCGTTGACCGCGTATGTGCGGGCCACCTTCCTGGTCGCCCTGACCGACGCGGCCGGGGTCGGCACGGGGCTGGCGATCATGCACATCCCGCTCGCCCTGCCGCTGGCCTCGCTGGTGTTCCTCGGCGCCTTCATCCCGCTGGTCGGTGCCGTGGTCGCCGGGTTCCTGGCCGTCGTGGTGGCGCTGCTCGCGAAGGGCATCGTCTACGCGCTCATGACACTGGGTTTGCTGATTGCGGTGGGCCAGGTCGAGGCGCACCTGCTGCAGCCGCTGGTGATGGGCCGCGCGGTGTCGATCCACCCGCTCGCAGTGGTGCTCGCCATCGCCACCGGCGGCGTGCTCGCGGGGATCGTCGGCGCCCTGCTCGCCGTCCCGACGGTCGCGTTTCTCAACAACGCGATCCAGGTGCTGCTGGCCCCGGACCCGTCAGCCGCGGCCGAGCAGCAAACGGAAGAGGCCGACGAGACCGGGGCAGTCCTGCAGGCGGAACCGGACCAGCCGCAGCACGCGTCCGGCTGACGGCTACAGCCGCCCCTCGCGGCGCAGCAGATCCTGGGCGGACACTCCGCCGCCGGCGCGGCGGCGCTGGCGCGACGGGTCGCCCTTGTCGGCCTCGCCGCGGGCGTTGAGCTTCTCGGTGGCCGCGTCGGAGTCGTTTCCCTCCGACCGCATGACCGGCAGCGCGGCGGTGGGATCGGCCGCATTGCTGTTGTTGTCCCCGGTGTCGCTGGTGTCGGCGCGGTTCGTCGGGACGGGGATGGCGCGGGTCTGACCGTCGGAGGGCGGCGGTGGTGGCGCCGGTGACGCCGGGGCCGGGGTGCGGGCGGGCCGTTCGGGGTCGGGCGGCTGCGTGATCGGAGCGGGGCTGGCGGTACTGCCGCGCGCTGAAAGGCGCGACGTCTTGGCCTCCGTCGGCTGGCTCGGCCGGGCCTGGGCGCGCACGGGGCCACGCGGCTGGG
>JARLGR010000224.1 GCA_031292665.1 Mycobacterium sp.
AGCCTGGCCACTCCAGCCCGCACCGGCGATGTTCATCGACGACGCCCACATCCTGCGGGCCTCGTCCTCAACGGTCTGAGCGTGCACCTCGAAACGGCCCGCCATCGCCCGCATCTCGTGCGGGTCAGTCATAAAACGTGTAGTCACCAAACGCTCCTTTCATAAACAACGGACATGTCGATCACCTGCCGCAACGCGATTTCGACCCGCTGCGGCAGGGAACGTCTAACCCAGGCCGCTTTACCCCCGCTCTTATCCGACCCCGGTTCGCGGCACCACGCTCGGCCGCGACTGCACTACATGGTTCGGGCTGGCCCCGCCGCGGCCCAGCATTCCGCCGGGCATGCCGGCGCCGGCGCCGCCCATGCCCCCCATGGGCATCGGCATCATTCCCATACCGCCGCCCATCGGTGCTCCGGCCGCCGCCGCGGCGGGCATTTCGCCGCCCAACCCGGACATTGCCGAGCTAATCATCCGAGTCGGCGTTGACCCTTGCCAGGTCGGCGGCACCGACATCGCTCCCACCAGCCGCGCCTTGCCGATACCGGCCTCGGCGCCGCCCAGGCCACCCAGGCCGCCCAACCCCTTCATCGCGGGAGCGGCGCTCCCGACGAATTTCGCCGGGTCGGCGGCGGCGCCGGCCAGGTCCGTGGCGCCGGCCAGCGTCGGATGCGAGCCCATTCCGGCTTGGGCCGCCATCATGATCGGCGACATCATCATGCTCGCGGGATACATAGCGATCTGGGCCAGGGACGACGGGTTGGAGGCCAACGACGACACCTCCGACGACAACCCAGTAGCCAATCCGGTGCCTGACACCAAGCTTGCCGCCTGCGACGCCAGACCCGTCAGCCCGGACGGCACCAAGCTCGACAGACTCGACAACCCCGGCAGGCACAGCGGCACGGCGCTGAACGACGGCAGCGCGGAGGCCACCGACAGCGCGCCCGTGTGATAGCCGAACATCGCGGCCACATCGGCGGCCCACATGTCCATGTACTCGAACTCGGTCATCGCGATCGCCGGCGTGTTCTGGCCCAGGATGTTCGTCGCGATCAAGGACAGCAACTGGACGCGATTCGAGGTCACGGCAGGCGTAGGGATGATTCCCACCAAGGCCGACTCGAACGCCGTCGCCGCCGAACGCGCCTGGGCAGCCGCGGCTTCGGCTTGGCCCGCCGCCGCGCTTAACCACCCGACATACGGTGTCGCCGCCGCCGCCATCGACATCGATGCCGGACCCGCCCAGGGGCCGGCGGTCAACCCGCTAATCACCGACTGGAACGACGACGCGGCACCCGAGAGATCCGACGCCAACCCATCCCAGGCCGACGCTGCCGCGAACAACGGCCCCGACCCCGCACCGCCGAACATCAGTGCCGAGTTGATCTCCGGGGGCAACCACGGAAACGAAGGAAAGGTCACAAGCCAACACCTCCGGCCGCATCAGCGGCTTCGACGACCACAGAGCACGCATACGGTGGTTGGACACGTCCAAACCACCACGCATGGATCGTATGACAATGGCGCACCGAAAACCGATGGTTTCACTAAATGATTTTTCTCCGATCGGGGGTGGCGCCGCGGCGCGGTAGGATATCGCGGTTAACCAGACTTCTGTCCAAGGCCCGCCCGGCCGGTGGGCAGGCGACCTGGGAAAACTCACAGAAAACGCGTCGAATTCATCGGTGCCCGAGGCACGCGGCGAATGCCAATTTCCGGCTCGGCGCGGGCCATTTATCAGAAATTCATGAGAAAGCCGATAGACCGTTCCCGAAGACGAGCCGCCGGACCTCCCCTTGGTGGCAAAGCCCGTGTTCGTGTCACCGGCTTCGACGCTTCCCGATAGACGTTTCCCCGCGTCAAAAGACCGGGTGCCCAGAGTGCCGGTCAGCAGCCCTTGAGCCGCGCCGCCAGATACTCGTCAACCGAGTCCAGCGCGACTCGATCCTGGGTCATGTTGTCGCGTTCCCGCACCGTGACGGCATTGTCCTCGAGTGAATCGAAATCCACCGTCACGCAGAAGGGCGTCCCGACCTCGTCCTGGCGCCGGTAGCGCCGCCCGATGGCCCCGGCGTCGTCGAAGTCGATGTTCCAACATTTCCGCAACTCGGCGGCCAGGTCGCGAGCCTTGGGACTCAGGTCGGCGTGCCGGGACAACGGCAGCACGGCGGCCTTCACCGGCGCCAGCCGCGGGTCCAGCCGGAGCACCGTCCGCTTGTCCATGCCGCCCTTGGCGTTCGGCGCTTCGTCCTCGGTGTAGGCGTCGATCAGGAACGCCATGAACGATCGGGTGAGACCGGCTGCCGGTTCGATGACGTACGGGACGTAACGGGCGTCGGTGACCTGATCGTAGAACGACAGGTCGACGCCGGAATGCTTTGCGTGCGTGGACAAGTCGAAGTCGGTCCGGTTGGCCACGCCCTCCAGCTCGCCCCACGGGTTTCCGGCGAAGCCGAATTTGTACTCGATGTCGACGGTGCGGTCGGAGTAGTGCGAAAGCTTCTCGGCCGAGTGCTCGAACAACCGCAGGTTCTCCGGGTTGATGCCCAGGTCGACATACCATTGCCGCCTGGTGTCGATCCAATACTGATGCCATTCCCTGGCCGTCGACGGCTCGACGAAGAACTCCATCTCCATCTGCTCGAATTCGCGGGTCCGGAAGATGAAGTTGCCCGGGGTGATCTCATTGCGAAAGCTCTTGCCGATCTGCCCGATACCGAACGGCGGCTTCTTGCGCGCGGTCGTCACCACGTTGGCGAAGTTGACGAAGATGCCCTGCGCGGTCTCTGGACGCAGATAGTGCAGCCCCTCCTCGGTCTCGATGGGCCCGAGGTAGGTCTTGAGCATCATGTTGAACTCGCGCGGCTCGGTCCACTGGCCCTTGGTGCCGCACTCCGGGCAGACGATCTCGGCCATCGGCACCGAATCGGGGTCGTCGATCCCCTTCTTCGCCGCGTAGGCCTCCTGCAGGTGGTCCTGACGATGCCGGTGGTGGCAGTTCGTGCACTCCACCAGCGGGTCGTGGAAAACCTCGACGTGCCCGGATGCGACCCACACCTGCCGCGGCAGGATGATCGACGAATCGAGGCCCACCACGTCGTCACGGCCGGTGACCACCGAGCGCCACCATTGCCGTTTGATGTTCTCTTTGAGCTCGACCCCCAGCGGCCCGTAATCCCACGCCGACCTGGTGCCGCCGTAGATCTCACCCGAGGGGAAGACGAAGCCCCGCCGTTTGGCCAGGTTCACTACGGTGTCGATGACGGAGGCCACTGCGTGGTGCACTCTCTTTCGGGGTCGAGGAGCGAGCGGATGCAGCGGTCGACCGCTGCGCGCGAAGCACCAGTCATGGTAGCGACCAGCGCCGCGGTCTTTGACATGCGTCATCGTGCATGTGACAGTGGAGGGCAGCCGATCGCTCTCCCTCAACGGCCGGCCGAACCCACTATCCGGCACTCTTCGAGGTGATGGCTCTTCTCCATGGTGATGTCTTCCTCAACACCCACGGCCGCCGATGGCGACATGGGACCGGACCTGACCGTCCTGGCCGCCGGCCCTGCCCACGAGCACGGCGAAGCCGGGTCCGGTGCACATTCCGGGGTCGCTGAATACCCCGTCCCGCCGCCGCGGGAGATCCTCGACGCCGCCGGCGAACTGCTGCGCGCCCTGGCCGCGCCGGTGCGGATCGCCATCGTGCTGCAACTGCGCGAATCGCAGCGGTGTGTGCACGAATTGGTCGACGCCCTCGGTGTGCCCCAGCCGCTGGTCAGCCAGCACCTGAAGATCCTCAAGGCGGCGGGCGTCGTCGCCGGGGAGCGATCCGGCCGCGAGGTGCTGTACCGGCTCGCCGACCACCACCTGGCGCACATCGTGGTCGACGCCGTCGCGCACGCGAGCGAGGACACGGCATGAACGGCACCACCGCGCGGTCCACCCGGCAGCGGGCGGCCATCGCCACCCTCCTGGAGACGCTCGACGAGTTCCGCTCGGCACAGGAAATGCACGACGAGCTGCGGCGCCGCGGGGAGAACATCGGCCTGACCACCGTCTACCGGACGTTGCAGTCGATGGCCGCGGCGGGAATGGTCGACACGCTGCGCACCGACACCGGTGAGTCGGTCTACCGCCGGTGCTCCGATCACCATCACCACCACCTGGTGTGCCGGTGCTGCGGTTCCACGATCGAGGTGGGCGACCACGAGGTCGAGCAGTGGGCGGAAGAGGTGGCGGCCAAGCACGGTTTCTCCGACGTCAGTCACACCATCGAGATCTTCGGCACCTGCTCGCAATGCAGGGGCTGACGAGGAATCGCCGCGCCCCGCGACACCGAGATCGACGCTACCGCGTCGCCCTCTCGGACTTTCGCGCGCTGAAGTCGATTTCGACGTCAGCGGGTTCACGTCGTCAGCGCGCGACGTATCTGGGCGCCCGCATCCAGCACCAACAGGATCAGGGTGCGCAGCGCGTCGTCGGTGAGGCCGCCGCCGGGAAAGTTGTAGCGCAGCATGACGTCGGCGGTCTTGGCCGTGCCCCTGCCGGAGTTGCGCTGCGCCGCCTTCTCGGGGCTCTTCTCGACCACCGTCACGCTGCCGAAGTTGATGTCGCGCGCCTGCCGGGCCACCTGCTCGCTGACCTTCTTGGTGAGCGGCAGATCCCACGCCAACACCTGGGTGAGCGACACCAGGTCGAGGTCTTGGGCGATGTTGACCACGCGCAACGACGCGAAGGTGCCGTTGTGGCGCACCGTGAGCGCGCCGTCGGGTTCCTCCTCGACGGCAACGACGTCGCCGAGGACGGTTGCCAGGCGATCCTGCAGGGACGGCATCAGGCGCTCCCGAACCTTCGATTGCGGGAGGCGTATTCCTCGCACGCCGCCCACAGGTCGCGGCGGTCGTAGTCGGGCCACAGCTTGTCCTGGAATATGTACTCGGCGTAGGCCGCCTGCCACAGCATGAAGTTGCTGGACCGCTGCTCCCCCGAGGTCCGCAGGAACAGGTCGACGTCGGGGATGTCGGGCCGCTGCAGGTGATGGGAGATCGTCGCCTCGGTGATCCGGTCCGGATTCAGCCGGCCCGCGGCGGCCTCACGAGCGATTTCCCTTGCGGCCTCAACGATTTCGGTGCGGCCACCGTAATTGACGCAATAGTTGATGGTGATGACGTCGTTGTTCTTGGTCATCTGCTCCGCGACCGCCAGCTCGTTGATCACGCTGCGCCACAGGCGCGGCCGGGAACCGACCCACCGGATCCGCACCCCCATCTCATTGAGGTTCTCCCGCCGTCGTCGCACCACGTCGCGGTTGAATCCCATCAGGAAGCGGATCTCCTCGGCCGAACGCTTCCAGTTCTCGGTGGAAAATGCATAAAGACTGAGCCACTTGATTCCGAGTTCGACTGCGCCGCAAGCGACATCAATCACCACCGCCTCCCCCATCTTGTGGCCCTCGGTGCGGCGCAGGCCGCGTTGGTTGGCCCAGCGGCCATTGCCGTCCATCACGATGGCAACATGATTGGGCAACCGGTCGGCCGGGATCCGCGGCGCGGCCGCTTTGGAGATATGTTGCGGCGGCCGGCGCGGGCCACCGTCGGACGACGGCGGGAGCTTCGGGAACACCACGGGCCACGTCGACGTATCGGGGAAGGTCGGGTAATCGTCGGGCGCGGGGGGCAGCTGCGGGAAGTCGGTGGACGTCAGCGTCCGGTCGGCCTTCTTAGCCACAGCCCATATCCTGCCCGGTCAGCGCTGCGCGCCGGTCGGCGACGGAGCGGTCGACGTGGTACGTCCGCTCCACCAGAGGCAACGTTTTGAGCTGCCGTTCCAAGTGCCACTGCAGGTGCGCAGCCACCAATCCGCTGACGTAGCTGCGGTGCGATTGCGGAGTCTGTTCGGCGAACTCCCAGTCGCCGTCGTGCAGCGCGGACATCAGATCCAGCACACCCGGCGGCGGCGTGGTCGAACCGGCCGGGCGGCAGTGGGGGCAGACGCTGCCCCCGGCGGCGATGTGAAACGCCCGGTGCGGACCGGGCGTGGCGCAGCGGGCGCACTCGGTCAGCGCCGGCGCCCATCCGGCAATGCCCATGGCACGCAGCAGGTAGGCGTCCAGCAGCAGGTCACGGGACCGGCGGCCGTCGGCCACCGCCCGCAGCGCGCTGACCGTGAGCCGGTGCAGGGCCGGGACGGGCGCGTGTTCCTCGCCGGCGAGGCGTTCGGCGGTTTCCAGCATCGCGCACCCGCACGTGTAGCGGCCGTAGTCGCTGACGATGTCGGTGGCGAACGCGTCGATCGAGACGACCTGGGTCACGATGTCGAGGTTGCGGCCGGGGTGCAGTTGCGCGTCGATGTGCGCGAACGGTTCCAGCCGCGCGCCGAATTTGCTGCGAGTGCGGCGAACGCCCTTGGCCACCGCGCGAACCAGCCCGTGGTCACGGGTCAGCAGGGTGACGATCCGGTCGGCTTCGCCGAGCTTGTGTTGGCGCAGCACAACAGCCCGGTCTCGATACAGCCGCATCACAACATTTTCGCACCCCACCGCGACATCTCCGGTATCCGCGCCGTTAGTCTCCTAACCCGTGATTGGCGCTTCCGGGTCCACTTTCGGCTCCGCTTCCGGGTCCGGCGGCCACCGCCTGCCCACGCTGACCGACCTGCTCTATCAGCTTGCCAGCCGGGCCGTGACGTCGGACACACTGGTGCGCCGCTCCCTGCGCGCGATCAACGCCAGCCAGTCCACCCTGAACGCCTTTCGCGTGGTGCTGACCGAGTCCGCGCTCGCCGATGCGACCGAGGCCGACCGGCGCCGGGCCGCCGGCGACACTGCGCCTTTGCTGGGCATTCCGATCGCGGTCAAAGACGACGTCGACGTCGCCGGCGTGCCCACCGCCTTCGGCACCGACGGGTATGTCCGGCCCGCGACCCAGGATTCGGAGGTGGTCCGCCGGCTGAAGGCGGCCGGCGCGGTGATCGTCGGCAAGACCAACACCTGCGAACTGGGCCAGTGGCCGTTCACCAGCGGCCCGGGCTTCGGGCACACCCACAATCCCTGGTCGCGTCGACACACACCGGGCGGATCATCCGGCGGCAGCGCGGCCGCCGTCGCTGCGGGCCTGGTCACCGCCGCGATCGGCTCGGACGGCCCCGGCAGCGTCCGCATCCCCGCCGCGTGGACCCACCTCGTGGGCATCAAGCCGCAGCGCGGCCGCATCTCCACCTGGCCGCTGCCCGAGGCGTTCAACGGCCTCACGGTCAACGGCGTGCTGGCCCGCACCGTCGCCGACGCCGCTCTGGTGCTCGACGCGGCGTCGGGCAACGTCGAGGGCGACCGGCACCAGCCGCCGCCGCTGACGGCATCCGACTACGTCAGCATCGCGCCCGGGCCGTTGAACATCGCCCTGTCCACCCGGTTTCCGTACACCGGTTTCCGCGCGAAGTTGCATCCGGAGATCTTGGCCGCGACGCGGGCGGTGGGCAAACAACTCGAGCTGCTGGGCCACAACGTGGTGACCGGCAACCCCGACTACGGTATGCGGCTGTCGTGGGACTTCCTGGTCCGGTCCACCGCCGGCCTGCGCGACTGGGAGGAGCGGCTGGGCGATCGGGTCGCCTGGGATCCCCGCACGATGTCCAACCTGCGCATGGGTCATGTGCTGGGAGAGGCCATCCTGCGCAGCGCCCGCCTGCACGAGGACGCCGACCGGTGGCGGGTGGGCTCGATATTCGACATCGTCGACGTGGTGCTGGCGCCGACCACCGCGCAACCACCGCCGCTGGCGCGTTCCTTCGACCGCATGGGCAGCTACGGCACCGACCGAGCCATGATCGCCGCGTGCCCGGTCACCTGGCCGTGGAACGTGCTGGGCTGGCCGTCCATCAATGTGCCGGCGGGATTCACCTCCGAGGGCCTGCCGATCGGCGTGCAGCTGATGGGCCCGGCGAACAGCGAGGGCATGCTGATCTCGCTGGCCGCCGAGCTGGAGGCCGTCTGCGGCTGGTCGACCAAACAGCCCAAGGTGTGGTGGAACCAGGGCACCGACGTTCCGCCGGTGGCGGGCACTCCCCCAACGAAGCGCTGAAACCCCAAGGGCCAGAGCGGACGGCGGTGCGGGAGCGTTAAAACCCAAGTCGGCCAAGCTGTTTGGGGTCGCTCTGCCAGTTCTTGGCGACCTTGACCCGTAGGTCGAGGTAGACCTTGGTGCCCAGCAGCCTCTCGATCTGGCCGCGCGCCGCGGTGCCGACTTCCCGCAGCCGGGCGCCGCCTTTGCCGATGATGATCCCCTTCTGGCTGTCCCGCTCGACGTAGAGGATCGCGTGCACGTCGATCAGATCGTCACGGCCCTCCCGCGGGTTCACCTCGTCGATAACCACCGCCAACGAATGCGGCAGCTCGTCGCGAACCCCATCCAGGGTGGCCTCGCGGATGAGCTCGGCCATCAGCACCTCTTCGGGTTCGTCGGTCAGCTCACCGTCGGGGTAATACGCCGGGCCTTCCGGCAGCGCCGCCGCCAGCACGTCGATCAGCACGTCGACCTGCTGCCCGGTGACCGCCGACACCGGGACGATTTCGGTCGCGTCACCGACCAGGTCACTGACCGCGACCAACTGCGCCGCGACGCGGTCCTTGGGCACCTTGTCGATCTTGGTGACGATGGCCACCAGCGTAGTTTTCGGTGCGGTGGAACGGATCTGGTCGACGATCCAGCGGTCCCCGGGGCCGATCGCCTCGTCGGCCGGGATGCACAGGCCAATCACGTCGACGTCGCCGTAGGTGTCGCGGACCAAGTCGTTGAGCCGCTTGCCCAGCAGCGTGCGAGGACGGTGCAGGCCGGGGGTGTCGACCAGGATCATCTGAAAGTCCTCGCGGTGAACGATGCCGCGAATGGTGTGCCGGGTGGTCTGCGGCCGCATCGAGGTGATCGCCACCTTCGTGCCCACCAGCGCGTTCGTCAGCGTCGACTTGCCGGTGTTCGGCCGACCGACCAAACACACGAAGCCCGAATGGAACTCGGTCATGTCGCCCAACGTGCGCACGGTGCGACTTTCCGCCGGAATTTTCGCGGTGGGTGCACGCTCGGCGTCACGGCGCGTTCTCACTGTCGGAGCCCTCGGATTCGGCGGGGCTCAACAGGACGGTG
This sequence comes from Mycobacterium sp., assembly GCA_031292665.1. Lineage (GTDB taxonomy): Bacteria > Actinomycetota > Actinomycetes > Mycobacteriales > Mycobacteriaceae > Mycobacterium. Next base: position 9,132 of record JARLGR010000224.1, read on the forward strand.
CCGATCCGCACCCGGCCCCGGTGGTCGGTGCCGCCCTCGGCGTGTAGCCGCAGGCCGTGCGAGGTCACCTCGGCGCCCGGCAGCGGAACGCGGCCCAACTCCAAGGCCAGCAGGCCGCCCACGGTGTCGACGTCGAGGTCGTCCTCGAACTCCATCCCGTAGAGTTCCCCGACGTCTTCGATCGGCAGGCGCGCAGAGACGCGGAAACGCTTGTCGCCCAGATCTTCTATCGGCGCCGTCTCCGCCTGGTCGTACTCGTCGGCGATCTCGCCGACGATCTCTTCCAGCACGTCTTCGATACTGACCAGGCCGGCGATCGCGCCGTACTCGTCGACGAGCAGAGCCATGTGGATGCGGTCGCGCTGCATCTCGCGCAGCAGCGCATCCAGCGGTTTGGAGTCCGGCACGAACACCGCCGGACGCATCACCTGCGCCACGGTCGTGGAGCGGCCGCGGTCGCCGGATAGAAACGTTTGCTGCACAAGGTCTTTCAGGTAGACGACCCCGACGATGTCGTCGACGTTTTCGCCGATCACCGGGATGCGGGAGTGTCCGCTGCGCCCGGCCAGGTTGATCGCCTGGCTGGCGAGCTTGTCGCTTTCGATCCAGATCATCTCGGTGCGGGGCACCATCACCTCACGGGCCGGGGTGTCCCCGAGCTCGAACACCGACTCGATCATCCGGCGTTCGTCGGCGGCGACGACGCCGCGCTGCTGGGCCAGGTCGACGACTTCGCGCAGCTCGATCTCGGAGGCGAACGGCCCGTTGCGCAGGCCGCGGCCCGGAGTCAGCGCGTTACCCAGGACCACCAGCAGCCGGCTGAGCGGCATCAACAGCCATGAGATCACCCGCAGCGGAAGGGCCGTCACCAACGAAATGGAATAGGCGTGCTGGCGCCCCAGGGTGCGCGGGCCCACCCCGATGACGACGAAGCTGGTCACCACCATGATGGCCGCGGCGCCGAACAGGGCCCATTTGATGCCCAGGTTGTCGTAGAGGAACACCACCAGCAGCACGGTCGCGGTGACCTCGCACGTGATCCGCAGCAGCACCACCAGGTTGATATAGCGCGGCCGCTCAGCCATCACCGTGGACAGCGATACCGCCCCGGGCAGCTCGTCGCGCACCAATTCCTGGACCCGGGCCGGCGAGACCGTGCTGATGGCGGCGTCCATCGCCGCGAACAGCCCGCCCAGAGCGATCAATGCGATGGCCCCCAACAGCTCAGAAAGGCCGGTCAATTGTCGGAACGCCTGGTCACTAGCTCCCCCGTGGGGTTTACCTGCGGTTTCACAGACATCGAAGATATCGTTCAAGGGCTGGCCGCAGGCGGCGAGGGGTGGATGTGCTCAAATTCTTCACTCTAGTGCCCCGTCCGAAGTAACCGTCGGGCGTAACGGAACTCCTGCTCTACGATCTGCCCATGAGCGCGATCAAACCGGTCACCCGGCGTTGACTTAGGTGAGCCGCTTCGCGCTCCCGTCGCCCCCGTTTGTGGACGCCAACAGGTCCGTCATCGCAAACGCACCAAGGGATTACTGGCGCGAGCTGCGGGCCGGGGGTGTGTTTCTCGATATGGGCGGTTACTTCGCCGTGACCCGACGCGAGGACGTGGTCGCAGCGCTGTGCGACCCCGCCACTTTCGGCTCAGCCAGGAAGCCGATCACCCCGTCGGGCGCCGGGACGAAAGCACTCCCGATCCCGGTCCCGATCGCATACGACCCGCCCGAGCACTCGCGCTTCCGCCGAACCTTGCAACCCTTCTTCAGCTCTCGCGCGGCAGATGAGCTCCTGCCCCCCTGCGGGAGCAGGCGTCAGACCTTATCGGCGCTATCGCGCCCAGGGGACGGTGTGAGGCGATCAGCGAGATCGCCAACCCCTTCCCGTTCGGGGCGCTGACGACCATA
>JARLGR010000225.1 GCA_031292665.1 Mycobacterium sp.
GACCAACGGGCCGTCAACGAGCTTTTCGCTCGTACCAAAGCCCTGAATGGTAGGCGGTGCAGCGGAAGCGGTTGCTGCGGCGAAAACGCCTGCAGCCGCCAATCCCCCGGCGGCAATAGCCGTCTTTGCGGCGGTTGCGATGAATTTCATACTCGATTCCTTTCGTGTCAAACATTCGCTCCCCCCAATGGGTAAAGGAGCACACCAGGGGACTATCCATTCGCCAGCGGACTCAAACAACTACATTTCGCGAATTGCGAAATCGGCGTGCAAATTTTTGTCCCTTGTTTTGTCCCACAGCATGTTTTAACGCCACATCTTTCACATACGCCTCAACTCCCACAGGCGCGTGATTGATCGGCGCCCGGGCGGGTAGATGACGCCGCGGAAACCTTGCCCTCGGCGCCTCACCTGCGAACGAAGGGCGCGGTGCGGGCGATCCGGCAAACCGCAATCGGGGGAACGGCGTCATCGGGGCCCGTATCCGGAAATGCCCGTCTTCACCGGAGCCGGAAAGAGGAACGCACGGTGAGCGTTGCGGCGCAGCAACAGACCGATCCGGGTGTGCAGTCAAGGATGGACCCCGTTCCCGACTGCGGCGAAAATTGTTACCGCGGTTCGCGAAAACTCACCGGCACGAGGGCGATCATCCACCTGCGACGGTCGCGGCATCGGCCGCGCCGTCGCGATCGCGTTTGCCAGAGACGGCGCCTTACTCATCTCCGACCTGGAACAGGACGACGACGCTGGTCGCCGGCGAGCTCTCCGATGCCTCCCACTGCCGCACGGTCGTCGACCGAGGGGTACAAAAACTCGGCGCATCGACATCCTGGTCAAGAAAGCCGCCTTCCACAACCGATCACTGTTCGTGCGTCCGACGTATGTAAGGATCGCTGACATGGTTCAGGCCGAAGACGCCCCGCTTGGCTACCTGCTGTACCGGGTGGCGGCCGTCCTGCGTCCGGAAGTTTCCGCCGTGTTGGGGCCCATTGGCCTGACGCTCCCGGAATTCGTTTGCCTACGCCTTCTTTCGCTGTCACCGGGGCTGTCCAGCGCCGAATTGTCACGGCACGTGAGCGTCACACCGCAGGCCATGAACACGGTCCTGCGCAAGCTCGAGGACCTCGGGGCGGTGGCACGGCCGGAGACGGTGTCCTCTGGCCGCGCTCTCCCGGCCACGCTGACCCCGCACGGATGCGAGCTACTGAAACGCGCGGAAAGCGCGGTCCACGAGGCCGATGCCCACATCCTCGGCAAGCTGACACCGTCGCAGCAGCGCAAGTTCAAACGGCTGCTCGAGAAGCTGGGCTCCGACTGACGATCGGTCCTCAGCCCTGAATCCGCGCCCAGGGCCGGGCCTCTTCGAGTTCGTACGCCAGCTTCAGCAGCAGCGCTTCCTGCCCGAGATCGGCCGAGAACATCATGCCCACCGGCATGCCCTCCGCGGACCGGGCCAGCGGCAGCGAAATCGCCGGTTCGCCGGTGACGTTCTGCAGCGGGGTGAACGAGACCCACTCGATCAGCCGGTCGATGACCTGGCGGTAGTCGGTGGGAGCCAGGTACCCGATGCGGGGCGTCTCGTCGGCGAGCGTCGGAGTGAGAACGACGTCGTACGTGCCGAAGAACCGCGCGGTGCGTCGGCGCACCCTGCGCAGGCGCATGATCGCCAACGGCAGCCGGTGGATGTTGCGGCCGGTGTGCCGCTCCAGGCCCAACGTCAGGCTGTCCAGCCGCGCGCGGTCGAATGTCGCGCCGAACACGCGCCGGCCGCTGCGAACCTGCGCCAGCGCCAGGAACCCCCAATACAGCACGAAGTCGTCGACGAAACTGGCCGGCACCGGGGGCTCGTCGAGGTGTTCGACGCGGTGGCCCAACTCCTCGAGGAGCGCGGCCGACTTGAGCGTCAGCTCCCGCACCTGCGGACTGCTCTCCCGTTGCACCGATCGGGTCAGCACTGCGATGCGCAGCCGCTGCCTGCCGGGCCCGGTGACGTCCCCGACCGGCGCCAGCTTGTGATTGCGCCAGGTGCGCTCGGCCTCCCGATAGAAGGCCGCCGTGTCGCGCACCGAGCGGGAGACCACGCCGTTGGCGACGATGCCCACCGGCATCCGGCGCAGGTGCGGGTCCAGCGGCAACCGGCCGCGCGACGGCTTCAGCCCGACGAGACCGGTGCAGGAGGCCGGGATGCGGATCGAGCCGCCACCGTCGTTGGCGTGCGCGATCGGCACCACGCCCGCGGCGACGAACGCACCGGATCCCGACGACGAGGCTCCCGCGCTGTAGTCGGTGTCCCACGGGTTGCGAACCGGGCCGAGCCGGGGGTGTTCAGCGGACGCGCTGAACCCGAACTCCGACAGCTGCGTCTTGCCCACGGGCGTCAGCCCGGTGGCCAAGAACAGCTCGGTGAACTCGCTGTCGGAGGTGGCGTTCCAGGGCGTCCACGCGTCCGTGCCGTGCATCGTCGGCTGGCCCGCGATGTCGACGTTGTCCTTGAGAAACGTTGGGACGCCACTGAAGTAGCCGTCCGCGGGCCTGCCTGCCGCGGCCGCCCGCGCCTGCTGGTAGGCCCGGCAGACCAGCCCGTTGAGGGCCGGGTTGACGGCCTCGCTGCGGGCGATGGCGGCCTCGATCACCTCGGCTCTGCCGACCCGGCCCGCTCGCATGGCGTCGGCCACGCCGACTGCGTCGAGGTCACCAAGGGCATCGTCACCGAAGGCGTGCACGCGTCGCATAGCACCGACGCTAGCCGCTTCGGGCTTGGATGTTAGACCTGGCCCACCTCGAAGCGCGCGAACCGCGTCACCGTCACACCGGCCTCGTCGAGCAGGGCCTTGACGGTCTTCTTGTTGTCGGACACCGACGGCTGCTCAAGCAGCACGGCGTCCTTGAAGAAGCCGTTGAGGCGGCCCTCGACGATCTTGGGCAGCGCCTGCTCCGGCTTGCCCTCGGCCTTGGCGGTCTCCTCGGCGATGCGGCGTTCGCTGACCACGACGTCCTCGGGCACGTCGTCACGGGACAGGAAGCGCGCCTTGAGCGCGGCGATCTGCAGTGCGACCGCGTGTGCCGCGGCTGTGCTGGTGTCCGGGTCCGGACCCGGACCGAACTCGACCAGCACACCCACGGCCGGCGGCAAGTCGGCGGCCCGCTTGTGCAGGTAGGTCTCGACGTTGCCGTCGAAGTACTGCACGCGGCGCAGCTCGAGCTTCTCGCCGATCTTGGCCGACAGGTCCGCGACGGCCTGCTCGACGGTCTTATCGCCCACCTTGGCCGCGTTGAGCGTGTCGACGTCGGTGGCCTTGGCGTCTAACGCGGCATCGACGATCTGGTTGGCCAGCGCCTGGAACTCGGCGTTCTTGGCGACGAAGTCGGTCTCGGAGTTGAGCTCGACGAGCGCCCCGCCCTTGGCGGCCACCAGGCCTTCGGCGGTGGCGCGCTCGGCGCGCTTGCCGACGTCCTTGGCGCCCTTGATCCGGAGTGCCTCGACGGCCTTGTCGAAGTCGCCGTCGGTCTCGGCCAGCGCGTTCTTGCAGTCGAGCATGCCGGCGCCGGTGAGCTCCCGAAGCCGCTTGACGTCGGCAGCGGTGAAGTTCGCCATATCAGCCTTCCGTGGGGGTTGGTTCGGTTGCGCCCGCAGCGGCTTCGTTCGGAGCAGCGGGGATGGCAGAGGGGGTGGCACTGGCCGTCGCCGAAGCCAGCAGCTCCTGCTCCCATTCGGCGAGCGGCTCGGCGGCCTCGGCCTCGGGCTTGCCGTCACCGCGGCCGAGCCCGGCGCGGGCCTGCAGGCCCTCGGCGACCGCGGAGGCGATCACCTTGGTGAGCAGCGCGGCCGAGCGGATCGCGTCGTCGTTCCCCGGGATCGGGTAGTCGACCTCGTCGGGGTCGCAGTTGGTGTCCAGGATCGCGATGACCGGGATGCCGAGTTTGCGGGCCTCGCCCACGGCGATGTGCTCCTTGTTGGTGTCGACGACCCAGACGGCCGACGGCACCTTGTTCATGTCCCGGATGCCGCCGAGGCTGCGCTCCAGTTTGTTCTTCTCCCGGGTCAGCATCAGGATTTCCTTCTTGGTGCGGCCCTCGAACCCACCGGTCTGCTCCATCGCCTCGAGCTCCTTGAGGCGCTGGAGCCGCTTGTGCACCGTGGAGAAGTTGGTCAGCATGCCGCCCAGCCAGCGCTGGGTCACATATGGCATGCCGACGCGGGTCGCCTCGGCCGCGACGGACTCCTGCGCCTGCTTCTTGGTGCCGACGAACAGTACCGAGCCCCCGTGGGCCACGGTCTCCTTGACGAACTCGTACGCCTTGTCGATGAACGTCAGCGTCTGCTGCAGGTCGATGATGTAGATGCCGTTGCGGTCGGTGAAAATGAACCGCTTCATCTTGGGATTCCAGCGACGGGTCTGATGCCCGAAGTGGGTGCCGCTGTCGAGCAGCTGCTTCATGGTTACAACGGCCATGCTTGTGCCTTACTTGTGTCGGTTGTCGCCCGGCCTCGGTGAGGCCCGGCCCTGGTGCCTGCTGCGATGCCGGACCCTGTTACGGGACCGCCCGGCATGCGGTGCGAACTCCTCTTCGAGCGGGAGCCGCGGTGCAGACACGCGAAGTCAGCCCGCGAACGAGCTGCGACCAGCAGTTTACACGGACTCGGCGGGTGGTTATGCACAGCACCGACGGCCGTGAGTGGTGCCGCCGTCCCCGGTGCCACTGAACTGAACCGGGTGCGACGGGTTTTGGGGCTGATGTTGTGCGTCACGTTGGTGAGCGCGGCGCCGGCGGCGGCCGACGACGCTCGACTCGACTGGCCGCTGCGCCCGCCGCCGGCCGTCGCCCGGGGGTTCGACGCGCCGTCGCCCGACTGGCATCCGGGACACCGCGGCGTGGACCTGCCCGGCTCCCCCGGCCAGTCGGTGTACGCCGCGGGCGACGCGACCGTGGTGTTCGCCGGGCCGCTGGCCGGGCGGCCGGTGGTATCGCTGGCCCATCCCGGCGGATTGCACACCAGTTACGAGCCCGTCCGCGCGACCGTACGGGCCGGTCAGCGGGTGACGGCCGACACGGTGATCGGCTCGTTGCTGGCCGGTCATGCCGGCTGCCGGGCCGCGGCGTGCCTGCACTGGGGCGCGATGTGGGGTCCGGCGTCGGGCGCCCACTATGTCGATCCGCTGGGCCTGCTGAAATCCACGCCGGTCCGGCTCAAGCCGCTGAACCGGTAGGTGACGCATCATCGGTAACAGTGGCCACGGCAGTCTCCGGCGGAAGGCGGCACGCTTTTGCCCGCCTCGCCGCGACAAATCCGGATCACGCAGGCCGAAGAGCCAGCTTGTCGCTGAGAAGCGGGCACATCGGGTGTCGCCCGCTCCAGAGACTCCTGCGGCAGATGTGGCTGATGTGGACCACCGCGGCAGACCCCTCAGGCCCGCGGGTGGGCCTGCTCGTGCACCGCCCGCAACCGGGACACCGCGACATGGGTGTACAGCTGCGTGGTCGCCAGGCTGGAATGGCCGAGCAGCTCCTGGACGACGCGCAGGTCGGCCCCGCCTTCGAGCAGGTGCGTGGCCGCGCTGTGCCGCAGCCCGTGCGGGCCCATGTCGGGTGCGCCGTCCACCGCAGCCACGGTCTGGTGCACGACGGTGCGCGCCTGGCGTACGTCGAGCCGGCGCCCGCGCGCGCCGAGCAGCAGCGCGGGCCCGGACTCGGCGGTCGCCAGCGCCGGACGACCATCGCTCAGCCAGGCGCGCAGCGCCTCGGCGGCCGGCACGCCGAAGGGCGCGGTGCGCTGCTTGTTGCCCTTGCCGAGGACCCGTACCAGCCGGTGGTGAGCGTCGACGTCGTCGAGGTCCAGCCCGCACAGCTCGCTGACCCGGACGCCGGTGGCGTAGAGCATCTCGACGATCAACCGGTCGCGCAACGCCAGCGGATCACCCTGCTCGGCGCCGGATTTCGCGGCCGCCATGGCCCGCAGCGCCTGGTCCTGGCGCAGCACGGCCGGCAGGGTGCGGTGCGCCTTGGGCACCTGCAGCCGGGCGGCCGGATCACCGGTTAGCAGGCCGCGCCGGGCCGCCCATGCGGTGAACGCCTTGACTGCCGAGGTGCGGCGGGCCAGCGTCGTGCGGGCCGCCCCGGCGCCGGCCGAGGCGGCCAGCCACGATCGCAGGACCGGCAAACTCAGCCCGTCGAGGCCCCGCCCGTCGAGGAAGGCGAACAGCGAGCGCAGGTCGCCGAGGTAGGCCCGGCGCGTGTGCGCCGAGCGACCGCACTGCAGCTCGAGGTATTGGTCGAACTCGTCGAGCACCGCCTCCACGGTTCCACGTTGGCAGGCTTGGTGGGCTCGGCTCAGTCGACGCGCCGGAGTGTTTCCGGGGTGAGATATTTGAGCGTCGGGTAGCCGTCGACGGCCATGATCAGGTCCGCCTCGGCGAGCATCGTGCGCAGCACGTGCACCACGCCGTCGACGCCGCCGAGCGCCAGGCCGTACGCGTACGGGCGGCCGATACCCACCGCGGTCGCGCCCAGTGCGAGGGCCTTGATGACGTCGGCCCCGCTGCGAATGCCCGAGTCGAACAACACCGGCAGCCCGTCGGCCGCGTCGACGACCGAGGGCAGGCAGTCCAGCGCGGGCAGGCCGCCGTTGGCCTGCCGGCCACCGTGGTTGGAGCAGTAGATGCCGTCGACGCCGCCGTCCTTGGCGCGGCGGGCGTCGTCCGGGTGGCAGATGCCCTTCACCAACAGCGGCAGGTCGGTCAGCGAACGCAGCCAGGGCAGGTCGTCCCACGACAACGCGCTCCCGAAGACCTGCACCCAGCGCAGCACCGCTGCCTGCGGGTCCTCCTCCGGGGGGCGAGCCAAACCGGCGCGGAACACCGGGTCGCTGGTGTAGTTGGCCAGGCAGTGGCCGCGCAACTGGGGGAAATTCGCCGTGCTCAAGTCGCGGGGGCGCCACCCGGTGACCCAGGTGTCGAGGGTGACGACGATGCCCCTGAAGCCGGCCGCCCCGGCGCGCCGCACGAAGCTGGCCGCGAGTTCGCGGTCGTTGGGGGTGTACAGCTGGAAGAACCCCGGGGTGTCGCCCAGGGCGGCGGCGACGTCCTCCATCGGGTCGACGGACAGGGTCGAGGCCACCATCGGGACGCCGGTGCGGGCGGCCGCGCGGGCGGTGGCCAGGTCGCCGTGCCCGTCCTGGGCGCACAGGCCGATGACGCCGATCGGCGCCATGAACGCCGGCGCCGGCAGGGTCAGGCCGAACAGCTCGACGGAGAGGTCGCGGTGCGCGGCGCCGGTGAACATGCGCGGGATGAGACCCCACCGCTCGAACACTTCGCAGTTGGCCCGCTGCGTGCGCTCATCGCCGGCTCCCCCGGCGACGTAGGACCAGATCGACGGCGGCAGCGCCGCCTCAGCCTTGGCCTCCCAGTCCGCGAAGGCCATCGGCAGCGGGGGCACCGCTCCGGCCAGGCCCTGCAGATAGATCTCGTTCTGGTAGTCGCCGAAGTGTGCCATGCGATAGAGGATGCCAGTCGCGGATCAGGCCCTGTCTAGCCCGTGGCCTCTGCCTCGGCGAGCTCTTTTTTCCACTGCCGGAACGTCTCCTCGGTGCGGCCACGCCGCCAGTAGCCCGAGATCGACGATGCCCACCTCGCGTCCACGCCCCGCTCCTTGCGGATGTATGGCCGCAGGTTGTGCATGACGGCCTGCGCTTCGCCGTGGATGAAGACGTGCACCTGACCCGGTAACCACTGGGCGGTGGTGACGGCCTCGATCAGCGGGGCGAAGTCGCCGGCGCGGTCCTCGGGAACCAGGTCGGCGCGACCGCCGCGATACACCCAGCTCACCTCGACGCCCTCCGGGGCAGTCAACGGGATCTCGTCATCCTGGCCGGCCACCTCGATGAACGCCTTGCCGAGCGCGTTGTCCGGCAACGCTTCCAGCGCCGCGGAGATCGCCGGCACCGCCGTTTCGTCGCCGGCCAGCAGGTGCCAGTCGGCGGCCGGGTCGGGGGTGTAGGCGCCGCCGGGGCCCATCAGGTAGACCGGCTGGCCGGGCTGGGCCGCCACCGCCCAGGGGCCCGCGACCCCGTGCTCGCCGTGCACCGCGATGTCCACCGTGATCTGCCGGGCCGCGACGTCGACGCGGCGGACCGTCATGGTCCGTACCGCGGGCCTTTTCCCGGGGGGCAGGACGGCGAAGCTGTCCAGCGTCAACGGCTGCGGCAGCCGGGCGACGTCGACGTCGCCCGCGACGAACGCGAGCTTGACGTAGGAGTCGGTGAACTTGCTGGGTACGAACGTGTCGAAACGACTGCTGCCCAGCACCACCCGGACCATGTGCGGTGCGAGTTGCCGGGTACCGACGACTTCGAAGCTCTGCAGAGGTCGACCTGCCACTGATCCTCCTGTCCAGACCCGACCCCCGTCGACTATACGAGCCGCGTCGGCGAGGCGGCCTGGCCAGCGTTGACGCGGACGATGCGCCACCGGCCGTCGTGGCGCTGCGCCAACCCGGCCACCTCAAGCATCGCCAGCGGTCCGAGCACCCGCTCGGGCGCCAGCCCGGATGCGACCGCGATCTCGTCGACCGTGACGGCGCCGCGGCCCGGCAAGGCCTCGTACACGTGCCGCTCGGCGTCGCTCAAACCGTCCAGCGGCGTTGCCGGGTGCGGCTCGTCGGGTGCCAGCTCCCCGATGCGGCCGACCAGCTCGACGATGTCGTCGGCCCGGGTGACCAGTTCCGCGCCGTTGCGCAGCAGGGCATGGCACCCCGCCGACGCCGACGACGTCACCGGCCCGGGCACCGCGGCCACCACCCGGCCCAGGGCACGCGCCCAGGCGGCGGTGTTCGCGGCGCCGCTGCGCAGCCCCGCTTCCACCACCACCGCGGTCCCCGCGACCGCGGCGACCAAACGGTTGCGGGTCAGGAACCGGTGCCGGGCCGGGCGAACGCCCGGCGGGTATTCGCTCAACAGCAGCCCGTGCTGGCCGATGCGATGCAGGAGCGAGGAATGCCCGGCCGGGTAGGGGATGTCGATCCCGCCGGCCAGGACCGCCAGGGTGACTCCCTCGGCGTGAAGCACCGCGCGGTGGGCCGCGCCGTCGATACCGTAGGCGCCGCCGGACACCACCGCGACGTCACGTGCGACCAGCCCGGCCGCCAAGTCCGCGGCCACTTGTTCGCCATACGCGGTGGACGCGCGCGTGCCGACCAGCGCGGCCGCCCGCTCGGCGACCTCGTCCACGCGTGCCGGGCCCAGCGCCCACAAGGCCATCGGGCCCAGTGGCGGCCCGCCGTGAGACCGGCCCCCGCTGCCGAATGCCGCGAAGGCCAGCGTCGGCCACTCGTCGCTGTCGGGTGTGATCAACCGGCCACCCCGCCCTGCGAGCGATTCGAGATCGTCCGCGGCGCAGTCTATGTCGCGCCTGGCTTCGGTGCGCCGGGCCAGGTCTCCGTCGACCAGCCCGCGCCGGACCCGATCGGCCGCCTCGACCGGTCCGACGCATTGCACCAGGGCGGCGAGTTCCGCGCAGGGCGGCTCGACCACCCGGGACAGGTAGGCCCATGCCCGCAACGCCCGGTCGTTCATCGCTGCGCCCCCGGTTGCCGGAAGCTCAGCGCGGTGGTGACTTCCTCGGGCCCGGGCGATACCCGGCCGGCCAGGTCGGCCAGGCTCCACGCGACCCGCAACGTCCGGTCGAGGCCACGGATGCTGAGCAGCCCGCGGTCCACCGCTTTACGAAGCGGTTCCATTGCGGCGTTGCCGGGACGGAACTTTCGACGCAAGAGTGCCCCGCTGACTTCGGCGTTGGTGCCGAACCCGTGCGGCCGCCAGCGCTCCGCGGCGGCGTCGCGCGCCATCGCGACCCGCCGGCGCACCTGTGCCGTCGATTCGCCGTCGGTGCCCGAGAACGCCCCGGCGCGCACCGGGTGCATCTGGACCCGTAGGTCCACCCGGTCCATGAACGGCCCGGACAACTTGCCCAGGTAGCGCCGTTTGGCCACCGCCGCACAGATGCAGTCCTGCGGATCGGCGGGCGCACACGGGCATAAGTTGGCGGCGAGCACCAGCTGAAACCGGGCCGGATAACAGGCCACCCCGTCACGGCGGGCGAGGCGGATTTCGCCGTCCTCCAACGGAGTTCGCAATGCCTCCAGCGCGCTGACGCTGATCTCGGCGCATTCGTCGAGGAACAGCACCCCGCGATGCGCACGGCTGACGGCCCCGGGGCGGGCCATCCCCGATCCCCCGCCCACGAGGGCCGCAACGCTGGAGCTGTGGTGCGGCGCGACGAACGGCGGCCGGGTGATCAGCGGCGTGTCCCCCGACAGCAGCCCGGCCACCGAGTGGATCGCGGTGACCTCCAGCGACTCGCTTTCCGACAACGGCGGCAGCAAACCCGGAAGGCGTTGGGCCAGCATCGTTTTCCCGATGCCCGGCGGCCCGGTCAGCATGAGGTGATGCGCGCCGGCTGCGGCCACTTCGACCGCGAACCGCGCCTGCGCCTGGCCGACCACGTCGGCCAGGTCGGCCGAGGGCTCGGGCACGGGGGCGCCCCCGCTGATCCGGTCGACCAAGGCGGCGGAACCGCCGAGCCACTTCTGCAACTGCCCCAGGGTGCGCACACCCCACACGTCGATGCCGTCGACGAGGCTCGCCTCGGCCAGGTTGCCCACCGGGACGACGACGGCCGGCCGGCCGTCGCGTTTGGCGGCCAGCACCGCGGGCAGCACCCCGCGCACCGGCCGGACCCGCCCGTCCAGCGAGAGTTCGCCCAGCAGGACCGTCTTCTCCAGGCGTTCCCACGGGTTCTTCCGCTGCGCAGACAGCACGGCCGCGGCCAATGCGATGTCGTAGACGGAACCCATCTTCGGCAGCGTCGCCGGCGACAGCGCGAGGGTGAGGCGCGCCATGGGCCAGGTGTTGCCGCAGTTGGCGACCGCGGCCCGGACGCGGTCACGGGACTCCTGCAGGGCGGCGTCGGGCAGACCGACCAGGTGCACGCCCGGAAGGCCCGAGGTGATGTCGGCTTCGATTTCCACGATCTGTCCGTCCAGGCCCCGCACCGCGACGGAGAACGCGCGCCCCAGCGCCATCAGCCGATCCCTTGCAGGTGGGTGATTTCCGGGGTGCGGCGGCGCCCGATCCGCACGCCGATCACGTCGATGCGGATTGCGGCCCAGCGCCGGTCCTGGGCGGCCAGCCACAGCCCGGCCAGCCGGCGCAGCCGTCGGACTTTGCGGTCGGTGACGGCGTGCGGCAGCCCGCCGTAACCGTCGCCGGTGCGGGTTTTCACCTCGACAAACACCACCGTGCGGGTGGTCTCGTCGCAGGCGATCACGTCGAGTTCGCCATAGCGGCAACGCCAGTTGCGGTTCACGATCCGCAGGCCCATCCTCGTCAAGTGGTCCACGGCGAGCGCCTCGCCCAGCGCTCCCAGCTGGACCCGCGTCATTGTCTGTTGGGTCGTCATGTCGGCCACGGTGCACCCGGGTCCCGACAAAGGCGGGCGGTCATCCACGCGCTACGACCGGTTATCCCCAGTCGGCCGCCTGTCCACAACGGACCGTTACGCGATCCGGTCCGCCCTGGTGTAGATGTTCATCGAGTCCTCCCGCAAGAACGCGACCAGCGTTATCCCGGCCTCCTCGGCCAGCGAGACCGCCAGCGACGACGGCGCCGACACGGCCGCCAGCACGGGAATCCCGGCCATGACAGCTTTCTGGGTCAACTCGAACGACGCCCGCCCGCTGACCAGCAACACCGAGGCATCCACCGGCACCCGCCGATGTTCCAGCGCCCAGCCGATGACCTTGTCGACGGCGTTGTGCCTGCCGATGTCTTCGCGCACGACGAGCATCGTGCCGTCCACCCCGAACAGCGCCGCCGCGTGCAGGCCACCGGTGCTGTCGAAAACCTTTTGTTCCGAGCGGAGTTGGGCGGGCATCGCCTTCAAAGTTTCCGCGGCGACGGCGGCCGGATCAGCGCCCGGTGCGAAACGGCCGGTAAGCCGCACCGCATCCAGCGACGCCTTGCCGCATACGCCGCACGACGACGTGGTGTAGAAATTGCGGGTGACGTCGAGGTCGGGCGCCGCGACACCGGCAGCCAGCGTCACGTCGAGAACGTTGTAGCTGTTGGCCTCTCCGACTTCCCGGTCGCCGCCGCGGCCGCCGCAGTAGCGGATGGTCAGCACGTCGTCGCGGTCGGCGATGACTCCTTCGGTGAGAAGAAACCCCTGCGCCAGTTCGACATCCGACCCGGGGGTGCGCATGGTCACGGTGACCGCCGCGCCGTTGACGCGGATCTCCAGCGGCTCCTCGACGGCCAACGTTTCCGGCCGGGTGATCGATTTTTCGGCGGTGAGGCGCGTGACCCGCCGGCGCGCCGTTACCCGACCCACGGGATGTCGGTCGGCGCGGCGGAGCGCTGCAGCTTCACGAAGCAAAACTACCCTGGTCGGCACCCGGCCGTCGGCGTCACGCCGACGAGGCCAGAGTCGACAAGGTTTCGGCCGAGGAGTGCAGCGGTCGCCAGCCGGGCTGGGTCTTGGCCTTGCTGGTGTCCATCACCACCGATGTCCGCGCGGTGTGCAGCCATTCCAGCATGGAGGGGATTTTGGGCACCTTGGAGATCGCCACCGACGCCGCCGAAGCCGCAACCGCGGGGACCCGCACCGGCCGGCCGCCGAGCGACCGTGCCACGTCGGCCACCGTCACGACACCGTCACCGGCGATGTTGTACGCCCCGGGCGGCGCCGGAGTCGTGGCCGCCAACGCAATGGCGATCGCAACGTCGTCGTGGTGGACCAGCTGCAACGGGAAACCCGGGTCCGGGACGACCGGCTTGATCACCGGCAGCGCTTTGACAATCGCCCGCACCGGGCCGGGCAGCTTGTTCCACGGCATCGCGTCGGCCAAGGCGGTGGCGCTGGGTCCCGCGACGATGCACGGTCGCAGCACGAACACCTCGGGCGGCGAATCCCCGGTGATGTCGGCGAGCAGCGCCTCACATGCCGACTTCTGCGCAGAGTAGTAATGCTCGGTGGAGCCCCGGGTCGGCACGTCCTCGGTCAGCGGAAGGGGATTGTCGGAGTGGTAGCCGTACGCCGCCACCGACGAGGTGTAAACCAGGCGCCGTGGCCGACCGGCCGCGACCGTCGCCTCGAACACGTTCCGCGTGCCCTGCAGGTTGATGCGTGCGCTTTCGTCCCGCGAGCCCATGATGATGAAGGCCAGGTGGATGACCACGTCGGCCCCCTCCACCAGCGCGTCGACGGCTTCGCGGTCCAGGATGTCGCCCTGCTGATAGGTGGTTTTCGTCCACCCGCGCGACGACGGGTCGAACGGGCGGCGAGCCATCCCGACGATGGCATCCACCGCCGGTTCGCGCTCCAGCGCTGTCACCGCCGAGATTCCGATCTCACCAGTTGGCCCGGTCACGGCGACGGTAATTCCCATCTGAGGGACCTTCCCCGCCGCGCCGCCCCGAAAACAGGGATTGAGCAAAGTCACCAAGCGCGGTACATCCGGCCCCTACCCGAACGTGCTGATCGACCATTGCGGGGCGGGTAGCGTGTGAGGCTCGTCGCGGATCGATAATCTACGGCGATCGGACGTGGGTTGCATGGCCCGCGGCTCAGGAGGGGCGAATCATGGCGAACGAGCCGAATGACGGCGGTGCGATGCCGGGCGGGGAGAAGGCCGACCCGGCGACGGTGTTCGCGGCCCTGGCCGAGATCATCTACCAAGGTGCGGACGCCGGCGAGATGTACGCGGCCATCTGCGTCGCCGCCACCCTCGTCGTCCGCGGCTGCGACCACGCCAGCCTGCTGGTACGCGACAACGACCGTTACGTCACCGTCGGTGCCAGCGACCGGCTCGCGCAGCAAATCGACGACTTCGAGCGCCGCGCCAACGACGGCCCGTGCATCGACGCGATCGAGGAAGAAACTCCCCAGATCGACACGGACCTGACGACCCCGTCGCTGTGGCCCGAGCTGGCCAAAATCCTCGTCGCGGAGACCCCGGTGCGCGGCGCAATGGGGTTTCGGCTGCTCATCGACAAGCGCAAGGGGGCCGCGCTGAACCTCTTCAGCGAAACGCCCAACATGTTCGACGCCGAGTCCGCCGGGCGCGCGGCGGTGCTCGCAGCGTTCGCCAGCGTGGCCATCAATGCGGTGTCCAAGGGCGACGACGCCGCGAGCCTGCGGCGGGGACTGCTCAGTAACCGCGAGATCGGCAAGGCGGTCGGCATGTTGATGCTGCTGCACAACATGACCGAAGACCAGGCGTTTGACCTGCTGCGGCGCCATTCCCAGGCGCTCAACATCAAGCTGGCCGACGTGGCGCGCACCGTCATCGAACGGCGCGGTCAGCTCCCGCCCGACGGGGAGGCCGAACTTTAGGCTCCCGGTTATTCCGGCAGCCGCAGCTCGGGCTTCTCGACCTCTTCGATGTTGACGTCCTTGAAGGTGACCACCCGCACGTGCTTGACGAACCGCGCCGGCCGGTACATGTCCCACACCCAGGCGTCGGACAGTCTGAGCTCGAAGTACACCTCGCCGTCGGCGTTGCGGGGCATCATCTCCACACTGTTGGCCAGGTAGAAGCGCCGCTCGGTCTCGACGACGTAGCTGAACTGGCCGACGATGTCCTTGTATTCGCGGTACAGCGAGAGCTCCATCTCGGTTTCGTACTTTTCGAGATCCTCTGCACTCATCTGCTCAGACGTCCTTCTCGGAGACAACTTGCCCGGCCGCGCGTTCGAGCCTGTTCGGGCACAGGCAGCCCGCGCCGTCGCCGGGTGGGAACCCTCGTCCCATCTTTCCTCACCGATATCCGCCGCGCTCGGCCGGAGGGTCCGGTTTGCACTCGGCCACCACCCGGGAACCCTGCCCGGCCGCTACCCGCCGGACGTTGATGAACGAATAGCGATGCTCAGCGCAGGGCCCCAGCTCCGCCAGCGCCAAGCTGTGCGCCGGTGTGCTGTAGCCCTTGTGTTCGGCGAAGCCGTAGCCGGGGTGATCGGCGTCCATCGCGACCATCAATCGGTCCCTGCTGACCTTCGCCAGCACGCTGGCCGCGGCGATACAGGCCGCCACCGCGTCACCACCGATGACCGGCAACGACGGAACCGGCAGCCCCGGCACCCGGAACCCGTCGCTCAGCACGTAGCCGGGCCGCACGGACAGGCCGGCCACGGCACGGCGCATGCCTTCGATGTTGGCGACGTGCACGCCGCGGCGGTCCACCTCGGCCGGCGGGATGAACACCACGTGGTAGGTCAGCGCGTAACGTCGGATCAGCGGGAACAGCCGCTCCCGCGCCGCCTCGGTCAGTTTCTTCGAATCATCAAGGGCGGCAAGGCTTTCCAGTCGACCTGGCCCGAGCACGCAGGCCGCCACCACCAGCGGGCCCGCGCAGGCGCCACGGCCCACCTCGTCCACCCCGGCCACCGGTCCCAGACCGCTGCGGTAGAGCGCCGACTCCAGTGTCCGCAAACCCCCAGACTTGCGGATCACCGTCCGCGGCGGCCACGTGGTGGCCACGGCTACCGGCTCTGCTGGGGGTTTACCGAACTCACACCACCCCACCGCGACGGCGGCCACACGATGAACCTGGCCTTCCCGATGACGTTGGACACCAGCACGGTCCCCGAGTTCGGGTCGCCGGTGCACAGGATCTCCTTGAGCGCGTCGGCGGGGACGCTCTCGCAGTGGGCGCGGGAGTCGGCCGAGTGGGTCCGGTTGTCTCCCATCACCCACAGCCGTCCGGGCGGGACGTGGACGGGCCCGAACTGGCTGCCCAGGCACGGGTACACCGTCGGGTCGGCCATCATGGTCGCCGGGTTCAGATACGGTTCCTTGAGCGGCTTGCCGTCGACCGTCAACCCGGTATCCGCCCGGCACTCCACCGTCTGGCCCCCCACGGCAATGACGCGCTTGACCAAATCATTCTCGTCGGGCGGGACGAAGCCGATGAACGACAACGCGTTCTGCACCCAGCGCAGCACCGTGTTGTCGGAACGGATCGACCTGTATCCCCTGTTCCACGACGGCGGCCCTTTGAAGACGATCACGTCACCCGGGTGCGGTGCGCCGAACCGGTAGGTGACCTTGTCCACCATGATGCGATCGCCGACGCAGCCCGTGCACCCGTGCAGGGTGGGCTCCATGGACTCCGACGGGATCAGGTACGGGCGCGCGACGAACGTCAGCATGACGTAGTAGAGCACCACCGCGATCACCGCCAGGATCGCCAGTTCGCGCAGCGCCGACTTCTTCTCGGGCTCGGGCTCGACCGATTCCGGGGGCACCGGGGGCTGGGCCGCTTGAGCGGGCGCACCGGGATCGCGGGTGGAGACCTTCGGCTCGGGCTGGCCTGCGTCGGATTGGGACTCAGGTGAATCCGGGGTGTCGGTCACGAGATCAGCGTAGCCAGCGCGGTGTGATGCCGCCGAGGGCAACCGCGATCGGCCGCCGAGGCGGGCCGGCTCAGCGCTTTTCCTTGATCTTGGCCTTCTTGCCACGGAGTTCACGCAGGTAGTAGAGCTTCGCGCGACGGACGTCGCCACGGGTAACCACCTCGACGTGGTCGATGTTGGGCGAATGCACCGGGAAGGTCCGCTCGACGCCTACGCCGTAGCTCTCCTTGCGCACCGTGAAGGTCTCCCGGATGCCGCCGCCCTGCCGGCGGATCACGACGCCCTTGAAGACCTGGATCCGCTCCTTGGCGCCCTCGATAACCTTGACGTGCACGTTGATGGTGTCGCCCGGGCTAAACGCCGGGATGTCGTCGCGCAGCGACGCTTGCTCGACAAAGTCCAGCCGGTTCATGTGAGAACACACTTCCTAGAGGTCGGGCCCGCGGCAGCCGCTCCCACGCGGGCGTGAGGCGGTCGCCGGGCCGATGGATTCGGGCTTTCGGCGTATCTCCCGGCGGGAGGCAAAGCGGCCCGGCCGGCCGACATCCGCTGGAGACAACTGACCAATTGTGCCAGACGGCCCCTATACGGAAAAAATCACAGGAAATCACCGGGTTACGGCGAGCCAAACGCGCTGGTGAGTGGTACATATGTCTGGGGTCAACGCGCGCTCGTCCAACCCGAACCTCTCAGCGTGATGCCCGGGGCAGATGGCTTGCGGCTCGCCCCTGTGCACGTTTTACGTGGAGGAAGGGCTCGGAGGAGAAAATGCAGGTTCGGCCGCTGACGCTGTTCACCGCCACGGCGGCGGTGGCGCTGGTGGTCGCTGCGGGCTGCGAGGCGAAAGTGCACGCCAGGGCCCAGAGCGCGCGGGTACACGCCACACCCGACCTGGTCTCCGCCCAGTCGCAGTCGCAGTCGCCACCGCAGCTGGCCGAACTGCTGTTCGAGGCAATTGCGCCGGCCGAGGCATCACCCGCCAACAGCTTCGGCACGTTGCAGGCGCGCGTCCAGCAGGCCACCGACGAGGCCGCGGCAGGCGGAGCCGCCCTGGCGGTGGCCGTCCTGGACCGCATCACCCACCAGCTGGTCTCCAACGGCAACAGCCAGATCGTCGGCACCGCGTCGGTCGCCAAGCTGTTCATCGCCGACGACCTGCTGCTGCACGAGGCCCAGGGCAAGGCCGCGCTGAGCGCGGACGACCGCCAGGCGTTGGATATCATGCTGCAGTCGTCCGATGACGTTGCGGCCGAGAGGTTCTGGGATCAGGGCGGCGGCGACGCCATCATCACCGCGGTCGCGAGCCGGTATGGGCTCACGTCGACCACCCCGCCCAGCGACGGGCGCTGGTGGAACACCATGAGCTCGGTGATGGACCTGATCCACTACTACGACATGCTGCTCGACGGATCCGGCGGGCTGCCGGCCGAGCGGGCCAAGATCATCGTCAACGATCTGGCCCAGTCCACCCCCAACGGGATCGACGGCTATCCGCAGCGGTTCGGCATCCCGGACGGTCTGTACGCCGAGCCGGTGGCGGTCAAGCAGGGCTGGATGTGTTGTATCGGCGCCGACTGGATGCATCTGTCGACCGGCGTGATCGGCGCGGATCGCCGTTACATCATGGTGGTGCAGTCGCTGCAGCCCTCCGATGACGCGACCGCCCGGGACACCATCACCCGCGCCGTCAAGACGATGTTTCCCAGCGGCCGGATCTGACGCGGCGTCAGTCCATGAGGTCCGGGCGCCGTTCAAGGGTGCGCTGCAGCGAGATCTCGCGGCGCCAGGCGGCGATCCGCGCGTGATCACCCGATAGCAGGACCTCGGGGACGTCCAGGCCGCGCCAGCTGGGCGGCCGGGTGTAGCTCGGGCCCTCCAGCAACCGGTCCAGCGCCGGGGAGTGCGAATCCTCGCACACGGAGGCGGGGTTGCCCAGCACGCCGGCGAGCAGCCGCACCGCGGCTTCGATCATCACCACCGCCGCGGACTCTCCGCCCGGCAACACGTAGTCACCGATCGAAACCTCTTCCACCCGTATCCGTCGGGCCGCATCCTCGATGACCCGCTGGTCGATGCCTTCGTAGCGGCCGCAGGCGAACACCAGGTGCGCCTCGTCGCTCCAGCGCTGGGCGGTGGCCTGCGTGAACAACGAGCCGGCGGGAGTGGGGACCACCAAAAGTGTTTCGCCGGAACAGATCTCATCCAGCGCCTGGCCCCACACCGGCGCCTTCATCACCATCCCGGGACCACCGCCGTAAGGGGCGTCGTCAACCGAGTGATGCACGTCCCGCGTCCAGCGCCGCAGGTCGTGAACGTGCAGGTCTACCAGACCGGACTGAATGGCCCTGCCGGGCAGGGATTCTCGCAGTGGGTCCAGGCAGGACGGGAAAATCGTGACGACGTCAATCCTCATACGAGATCAAGCAGCCCCTCGGGCGGGTCGATCTCGACGACGCCGTCCGCCAGCGACACCGACGTGACGATCGCGCTGACGAACGGCACAAGGGCTTCACCCGATTCACGCCGCACCGCCAGTAACTCCCCGGCGGTGGTGTGCAGCACCTCCGCGACCACACCTACGTCCTGCCCCGCCGTCGTCCGGACACGAAGGCCCTCGAGTTGATGGTCGTAGTAGGTGTCCGGCTCGTCGATCGGCGGCAGATCGCCGGAGTCCACGACGAACAAGGTGCCCCGCAACTTCTCGGCGGCGTCGCGATCGTTGACTCCGGCCAATCGCACCAGCAGCCGCCCACCGTGCTCGTGCGCGCGCTCGACGACGTAGCTGCGCTCCTGCCCGCCGCGAGGTTCCTTGGCGCGCAGGGTGATACCGGGCGCGAACCGGACGGCGGGATCGTCGGTGCGGATCTCCACCACCAGTTCGCCGCCGATGCCGTGCGCTTTGGCGACGCGTCCGACGGTCAACTCCAACGGAGTTCCATGAGCAGCGCTCCGCTACTGGTCGGTGTCCACCACGTCGACGCGGATGCCCCGGCCTCCGATACCGGCGACCAGCGTGCGCAACGCGGTCGCGGTGCGTCCCCCGCGACCGATCACCTTGCCCAGGTCGTCGGGGTGGACGTGGACTTCCACCGTCCGCCCCCGCCGACTGGTCACGAGGTCCACGCGGACATCGTCGGGGTTGTCGACGATCCCACGGACCAGATGCTCGACAGCGTCGACGACGACCGTACTCACCGCGGTCAGCCTTCGGTCGCCGGCTCGGACTGCTCGCCCGCGTCGGTCGCAGTCTCGGCAGCGGCTTCGGGAGCGGACTCGGCCGCCGGTTTGGCGGCCTTCTTGGCCCCTGAAGTTGAGGCCTTCTTCTTCGGCTTGGCGGCCTCGGTAGTGGGCGCGCCGTCGGCGGCGGCCAGCGCGGCGTTGAACAGCTCCAGCTTGGTGGGCTTCGGCGGGGCCACTTTCAGGTGGCCCTCGGCGCCGGGCAGCCCCTTGAACTTCTGCCAGTCACCGGTGATCTTCAGCAGCTTGAGCACGGGCTCAGTGGGCTGGGCCCCCACCGAAAGCCAGTACTGGGCACGCTCGGAGTTGATCTCGATGAGGCTCGGGTCCTCCTTGGGGTGATACCGGCCGATGACCTCGATGGAGCGGCCGTCCCGGCGCGTCCGGGCGTCGGCGACGGCGATGCGGTACTGGGGATTGCGGATCTTGCCAAGCCGGGTGAGCTTGATCTTCACAGCCATGGTTAAGCGACTTCTCCTGTGTGTGTCACGCTGCAATTCAGCGACCCGGGCGGACTGCCCGGATCCGGTTTTGCCTCGCGTGTATGACCACCGAGCGGCCATATCCGCACGGCGGACAGCCGCCTATTGTGCCAGAACGCGGCCCTCAGGCAGAAATTCGGCCCGTGACGATCGCGAGCGCGGCGAAGCCGGGCGGGCGGGTCGCCACCATCGACCCCCGTCACATCACCTTCTGGAAGACTTTCGTCTCCACCCGACGGGTCATCCGCCAGCCCTCGGGGGTACGGACGAACTCGTCGTCGTACCACAGCCCGCAGAACAGCACCTGATCGCTGTCGCCACCGAGCACCATGGGGTTGAAGCAGATCACCCGCGACGACGCGGCGTCCCCCTCGATGTGCACCGAGAAGTTGCCGAGCATGTGCGCGTACACCGGAAAGTTCGGCAGCACCTCCGACAGCCATTTCTTCACCTCGGGGAAGCGTCCCTCGATACCACCTAACGCGGTGTAGTCGATGAAAGCGTCCGGCGTGAACACCTTGTCCAGATCGTCGAATCGGCGCTGATCAATGGCGGTGGAGTAATCCACCAGCAACTGCTGGATCTCCAAGCGGTCAGAAATTTCGGCCAGGCTCAACATGCGTCGATTCAACACCAGCGTGTCCCGACGTCGGGATCGGTAGGCGAAGCGGGTGTTGTCCACTCAGCGACGAGACCGCCGGCAACCAGGGAGCCCACCATGACGCCAGTGCCACGCCTTGGCCCACGAATTGGCGCTTGTCCGAGGACGCGCAGGACCGCACAGGAGAAGAATCCCTGGTTTATGAGAGCAATCTTCGCGGCGTTGGCTACCACCTTGATGATGTGGGCTGGCCTTTGGCTGACGACGCCTGCCGTCCAGGCCGCCCCGTGCCCGCCCGGGAACGGCTGCCAGCACTGGTGCCCCGTTGACCCCTTGCCGGCGGGCCGACCCGTCCCGTGGGACGGCGGTGTCTGCCACGATTAATACTGGGACTACTACGGCGTGCACGACGTCGGCTCTGGCGCCTTCTACCCGTGGAAAACCATGCCGTGGAGGTAGCCGTCCGGCCGCCGACGTAGCGGTCACCTGACGCCGGAAGTTAAACTCTGCGCCCATGCGCAAGCTCCGGAAGGTCCTGGCCGCAGTCGCCGCTGCGCTGGCGTTCAGTGCGTGCGGTGCCACCGTCGGTGTGGCCACCGCCCCTAATTCCCGGGCCGACAGCATGCAGCCGATCGGCTCGGTGCCCATCCCCGACGGTCCGGCCCAAACCTGGATCGTGGCCGATCTCGACAGCGGTCAGGTGCTGGCAGGGCGCGACCAGGACGTCCCCCACCCGCCCGCGAGCACCATCAAGGTGCTGCTGGCACTGGTGGCCCTGGACCAGGTGAGCCTGGACTCCACCGTCGTCGCCGATGCCGCGGACACCGAGGTCGAGTGCAACTGTGTCGGCATCAAACCCGGCCGGACGTACACGGCGCGCCAACTGCTCGACGCCCTGCTGCTGGTCTCGGGCAACGACGCCGCCAACACGCTGGCACACCTGCTGGGCGGCGCGGACGCCACCGTGGCGATGATGAACGCCAAAGCGGCGGCAGTGGGCGCCACCAACACGCACGCGGCGACCCCGTCCGGCCTGGACGGGCCCGGCGGCACCGGGGCGTCGACGGCGCACGACCTGGCCGTCATCTTCCGCGCCGCGATGGCCAATCCGGTGTTCGCGCACATCACCGCCCAGCCGTCGGCCATGTTCCCCGGCGATAACGGCGATCACCCGATCACCAACCAGGACGAGCTCTTGGCGCGCTATCCCGGCGCGATCGGCGGCAAGACGGGCTTCACCAACGCCGCCCGCAAGACCTTCGTCGGTGCCGCCGCCCGCGGTGACCGGCACCTGGTGATCGCGATGATGTACGGGCTGGTGAAAGAGGGCGGCCCGACGTATTGGGATCAGGCCGGCAGCCTTTTCGACTGGGGATTCGCGCTCAACCCCGAGACCGGCGTCGGGTCGCTCTAATCCGGCCGCGCTGAGCCCCCTGAGCTCTCAGTGGGCATCATCCCGGTGATCAGGGCCGTCAGCAGCGCGATCCGTCGCTCTTCGATGTCGGGGTCCGGCAGCACCCCCCGAACCAACGCCGCCCCGTCGAAGACGTTCGTCAGCAGGGCGACCAGAACCGGAAACGTCTCCTCCGGAAAAGTGTCCGCCCCGGGCAGCGCACGCGCGGCCTCATAGATCTTGGCGGTGTAGGGACCCAGCGCGTCGCGCAAATGGGCGTTGAGCTTCCCGTCGGTGCGGGCGGCGATCATCAATTCGTACAGCACGGCGTTCGTCGGACGGCTGGTGATGTCCCGCAGGATGGTCAGCGCGGCCTCCAGCGCCGGGCGGTCGGCGGGTATCTCGGCAACCTGCTTGGTGAACGACTCCACCTGGCGGCGCAGCACCTCGGACGCCGTCGCCGCCATGAAGTCGCTCATCGTCTCGAAGTGACGGAACAGGGCGCCCACCGAAACCCCGGCGCGTTTGGTGATGACCGCCGCGGACGCCCGGGCGTAGCCGACCTCGACGATGCTCTCGATACAGGCCTCGAGGAGACGCCCGACGGTCTCCTCGCGGCGTTGCTGCTGGGTCCTGGCCATCTCAGGCGCCCGCGCCGGCGGACTGCCGGGCGGCGGCCTGCCGGGCACCCGCCCGCAGGTACCGGCCCGACTTCACGGTCCGGCCGTACCCCTCGCGGAATTGCCCGTCGGAGAAGACGACGGCACCGCCCACGCCGGTGGCGACCACGGCGTCGTCGTTGCGGTTGACCATGCGCCGCAGACCGCCGTAGAAGGGCACCTCTTCCTCGTGGTAGGCGTCGACCGAGTCGTTGAGACCGGCCGGGTCGATCACCACGAAGTCCGCCCGGTCGCCCTCGCGCAGCGTGCCGGCGTCGAGGCCGAACCATTCCGCCAGTTCGCCGGTCAGGCGGTGCACCGCCCGTTCGGTGGACAGGAACGGCGTGCCGGCCAGGTGGGCGTCACGCGTGCGCTTCAGCAGCTTCAGGGCGAAGTTGTAGAAGGCCATGTTGCGCAGGTGGGCGCCGGCATCGGAGAAGCCCATGTGCACGCTCGGCTCGGCGGCCAGCTTGTTCAGCTGCTTGGGCCGGTGGTTGGCCACGATCGTCGTCCATCGGACATTGCGCTCGCCGTTGTCGACGAGCACGTCGAGGAAAGCATCGAGCGGGTGCAAGCCGCGCTCGTCGGCGATCGCGCCAAAGGTCTTTCCTATCAACGACTTATCCGGGCATTCGACGATCACCGCGTCGTGGAAGTCGCGGTGCCACAACGAGGGCCCGAGCTTGATGCGGTCGAACTCCTGCCGGAACTGCCGCCGGTAGGACTCGTCGGCCAAGAGTTCGTTGCGCTCGAACTGGTCGCGCAGGTGCAGCGCCGCCGTTCCCGCGCCGAACTCTTCGAAGACCGGCAAATCGATTCCGTCGGAGTACAACTCGAAGGGGGCCGGCAGGTGCTGGAAACGAACGCTAGAGCCCAGCAGCTTGTTCAGCACGCGGGTGCCGAACCCGAAGGCGTGCACCGCCAGCGGCATCGACTTGGCGTCGGCCGACACCAGCAGACTCATCCGAACCCCCTTGCGGCGGTTGAGAATTCGGCTGCTGGTCAAGAAGAACATCAGCCCCGACGAAGGGTCGTTGACATCGGGCGCGCTCTGCAACATGCGGCCGTGCTTGCGCAACACCTTGATCAGCCGGCGCCGTTCCCGCCATGTCGCGAATGTGGAGGGCAGCGCACGAGACCGGAAGCGGTCGCCGTCGAGCTTGTCGATCGCGGCGTCCATCCCGGACATGCCCAGCATCCCGGCGTCCAGCGCCTCCTCGAGCAGTGCCGCCATTTTCTCCAATTCGGCGTCGGTGGGCCTGACGGTGGCGTCGGTCGCGCGGTCGAGGCCGAGCACCGCGGACCGCAGGTCCGAATGACCAAGCAGCGAGCTGATGTTCGGCCCCAGGGGCAGGTCGTCGATCGCGTCGATGTATTCCGCCGCCGTCGACCACGTCCTGTTGCAAGTCAACGCGCCGTGGACGTATGCGCGCGGCACCGCCTCGACGCGGCTGAACAGGTCGGCCGCGTCTTCGGAGCTGGCGTAGACCGTCGACAGCGAGCAGTTGCCCAGCAGCACCGTCGTCACACCGTGGCGCACCGACTCCCGCAGCCCCGGATCCAGCAGCACTTCGGCGTCGTAGTGGGTGTGCACGTCGATGAAACCCGGCACGACCCACTTCCCCGCCGCGTCGATCACCTCGGGGCAGCCGGTCACGTCGAGCGGTCCGTCGGACACCGTCGCCACCACGCCGTCGCGGATTCCGAGCGTTCGCGTCTGCGCCGCGCCGCCGGTGCCGTCGAACCACAGTCCGTCGCGGATGATCACGTCGTAGGTCATTGCTTCCTCCATGCTGTCCGATTGCGGACAGCGTAACATAGATAGCAAGCACTCGCAATCTTTTGTCGCACGCGCGAGAGTAACGGTGTCCTTCGGTGACAGATCAGCGGTGCGGGCCCGATGTCGTCATACCCGGCGGAGCGGGGGTGTTGGGAATGGCCGTCTCCGGGTCCAGCCCGGTGACGGCCGGCGGCACGTCCCCGCGGGGGCTGAGCACCGCGGGGATGCGCATCACGGCCGATCGCTGCCCGCATTCGTTTGTTTGCACCGTGACCGTCTCTTCCCCGACAAACTCGCCCCGCGGCTGCGGTCTCAGCGACAGCACCACCGTCGTGGCCTGGGTCTGTGTCAGCTCGTCGGGCCCGACACAGGCGACCTGCACGTCCTCCGGCTGGGACTGCCAGCGACCGTCGATGAACCGCATGATCAGTTGACGCCCGGCCGCTGCCGCCGCCTGCTGGTGGTCGCCGTCGTCGAGCTGCATCGCGGCGGCGGTGCACGCGGTCTCGTTGCACGTCGATCGGAAGGCCCACCAGGTGTTCACGTCCGGCGGTTGCGGGTCGGCGACGTAGTTGAAGGTCTGCTTCGAGCGCTGGACCTGGAGGCGGTAGCTGCCGTCGAGCGGGACGGGCGCGGCGGGAATGGCCGCCGGTGCCGGCGGCAAGGCGGACGGAACCGGCGACGACGGGAGGGCCGCCCGGCTGGCGCTCGCGCCGGTTGTGCGCCCGATGACGAAGCCGAACGCAATCAGCATGACGCCCAGCACCGCCGCCGCGGCGCCCAGCAGGACACTGCGTGCCCTGCGCATCCTCGGCGCGTCCGGAGGCGCACCGGTGTGCGAGCCCGGGGGTCTGGCGGCCGCGGAGCCGCCCCGAAGACGGGC
>JARLGR010000226.1 GCA_031292665.1 Mycobacterium sp.
CGTGGCCGGCCGCCGGCGTCGGCGGTGGTGTCGGAGCCGCACTAGCCATCCCGGCACCCACACCCAATGCTGCCGCTCCGAGAGCACCGGCGATCGTGACCCCGCCGACCAGTTGCTTCAGTTTCATTGCCCTCACCCATCTTGCTGAGAAGTTCGGGACACTTGCTCCCCTTGGCACCTGACGCTAAATAGCTTGCCTATGGATACGCTTTGTGAGGCCCATGCAAATCATTTGGGCGGCCTCCATCAGTGCGCAGGGTCGCGGAAGCCTGCCGTAAGAATGGGTGGCCGCCGGTTGACTGTGCGGTGATGGAGTTGAGTGTGCGGTCAGGGTGGCGACACGCCGAGCCGGCGCGCCATCAGCGCACATCGAAAGCCATCAGTTCACACTCGCGCAGCGCCAACCGCGCCGGAGCAGGCGCCCCGCCATGAGGCCGTGCATTGCACCTTTGGCAAGGCTACGTTGGGTGGTTCGGCGCGGTTCTGCTGGATATCGTTGCTGGCGTGACCAATACCTCGCATCCCGCCGAACCCCACGTCGGTTCGGTATCGTCGAAGTTGAATTGGCTGCGCGCCGGAGTATTAGGTGCCAACGACGGGATCGTCTCGACCGCGGGCATCGTCGTGGGTGTCGCGGCCGCGACGGTGCAGCGCGCTCCGATACTGACCGCCGGAAGCGCCGGACTGGTCGCCGGAGCGGTGTCGATGGCGCTCGGGGAATATGTGTCCGTCAGCACCCAGCGCGACACCGAGAAGGCGCTGCTGACCATGGAAAGCCAGGAATTACGCGATGACCCGGCCGCGGAATTGGACGAGCTTGCCGCGCTGTATGAAGCGAAGGGGCTCACGGCGGCGACCGCCCACACCGTGGCGGAGGAACTCACCGACCATAATCCTCTGCTCGCCCACGCCGAGGTGGAACTGGGGATCAATCCCGAGGAGCTGACCAACCCGAGGCAAGCGGCGACGTCCTCGGCATTGTCTTTTGCCATCGGTGCCTTGTTGCCGTTGATCGCGATCCTGGCTCCGCCGACGGCTTGGAGAATTCCGGTCACCGTGGTGGCCGTCCTTGCGGCGCTGGTGATCACCGGGGCGGTATCGGCCGGTTTGGGCGGAGCGCCGAAGGGTCGGGCGGTGGCCCGCAACGTCATCGGCGGCGGTCTGGCGCTGGCGGTCACGTACGTGATCGGCCATCTGGTGGGCGCTGCGATCACCTGACAGCCGGCGGCCAACGTCGCTGTGCCCGTGTGGTTTTGCCGCGAACGGCGGCCGGGCGTCGCTGGGTCAAAACGCGAACTGTAACATCTACTGTTGCCGTGTTCAGAAAAGGAATCGATGCATTGACCGAGCCGAACATCGGGGCCGACGAAGCCCTCTCAGCGGACTCGACGCCGTACCTACTGCGCGACGAAAACCGCTTCTTCCCAAGCGAAATCGCGCGCGGCGGTTGGGGCCCGTCGATCAGCGGTCACGTCGTCGGCGGTATTCTGGGCTGGGCGGCCGAACACGCGGTCGACGACCCGGAATTGCACCCCACCCGCCTGACCGTCGACCTCCCACGCCCAACCGCGCTGGAACCTTTCGAGGTGCACACCACTGTGCACCACGACCGACGGCGACTGCGGCTGGTCGAGGTAGTCCTCGTCCAGGCCGGCGCGCCCGTGGCGCGGGCGAGCGCATTGTTTCTGCGGCGCGGCCCACAGCCGGACGGGCGGGTGTGGTCACAGTCGGTGCGGATGCCGGCGCTACCCCTCGACCAGGATGGTTCCCATCCCACCCTTTTCATGCGGACCTACGGTTGGGGATCCGAGATCCAAAACCCAGATCCCGCATGGCCCAACACGCCCGGACCGAAATACACCTGGTTGCATGAAACGCGCTCATTGATCGACGACGAGCCGCTCAGTGCCTTCACCCGCGCCGCGATGGCCGCCGATATCACCGCCTCGATCGCCAACTGGGGCACCAACGCATTGCAGTTCATCAACGTCGACTACACGCTGGCGCTGAGTCGGCTGCCTGAAGGGCCGCATGTCGGACTGGCCTCGCTTACCCATTCCAGCCACGACGGGGTGGCGGCCGGTTCGGCCGTCCTCGTCGACCGCAGCGGCCCCATCGGCACCGGTGTGTCCGTGGCCATCGCGCAGTCCGGGTTCCGGCCGCCGTCCGCGGAGTCGGCGCTCAGTTGACGACCGGGACGGGTTTGCGAGAAACGACGTACTGGTCGTTGATCGCCGACGCTGCCGAGCGCGATCCACACCGCGAGCTGCTTGCTGATGACTATGGCCGCAGCCTCACCGCGCGCCAGTTCCACTATGCCGCCTGCGCGACGGCGGCCGCGTTCGCCGAACGGGGGATAGGCTCGGGAACCGTCGTGTCCTGGCAATTGCCCACCACGATCGAGACCATGGTCGTCATGGCCGCGCTCGCCCGACTCGGCGTGGTGCAAAACCCGATCATCCCGCTACTGCGGCAGCACGAAGTCGGGTTCATCACCGGCCAGCTGAAAACTGAATACTTTGTGACGCCAGATAATTGGCGTGGATTCGCCCATGGAGAGCTGGCTCGGGCGTTGGCTGCGGACGGGGGGTTCGAGGTGATCACCGTTGACCTGGAAACCCCACCGGCCGCCGGCACGCTCCGGCTGCCCCGGGCAAGCATCGACGCGCTGAGCGCGCCACCGGGGCCGAGCGGCGACGCCCGCTGGATCTACTACTCGTCGGGCACCACCGCGGCCCCCAAAGGGATTCGGCACACCGACGCGTCGGTGATCGCCGGCTCGACCGGCGTGGTGGGCATGGTCGGGGCCGGGTGTGGCGACGTGGATCCGATCGCCTTCCCGGTCGCGCATATCGGTGGGGCCGTGATGCTGGCCGCCGCGCTGTTGACCGGCATGCGGCTGGCCCTGTTTCAGGCATTCGACCCCGCCGCGACACCGTTTGCGATCGCGGCGCACGAGCCCACATTCTTGGGCGTGGCGACACCGTTTTTCGTGGCGTTCCTCGAGGCCCAACGGGCGCACGGTGCTCAGCCGCTCTTCCCGTCGTTGCGGGGTTGCCTGGCCGGAGGCGCACCCGTCACCGCCGAACTCGGACGCCAGGTGCGGGAAACCCTCGGCGTGGCCGGCATCTCTAACGCCTGGGGGCTGACCGAGTTTCCGTGCGCGACGTCGCCGTCATTTACCGCGGCGCCGGAGGCGCTCGACCACACCGTCGGGCCGCCGGTACCGGGGGTCAGCGTCCGGGTCGTAGGCGACCGAGAAACCGACCTGCCCGCCGGCCGCGAGGGCGAGCTGCGGCTCAAGGGTCCCCAATGCTTCCTCGGCTATGTCGATTCCGCCCTTGACGCCGATGCGTTCGACGCCGACGGATGGCTGCGCACCGGCGATCTCGGGCTCATCGATGCCGACGGCAACGTCCGTGTCACCGGCCGGATCAAAGATGCCATCATCCGCAACGCGGAGAACGTCTCGGCCCTCGAAGTCGAGAACGCGCTGGCCACCCATCCCGCGGTCGCCGACGTCGCCGTCATCGGAGTGCCCGACCCGCAGACCGGCGAGCGGGTGTGCGCGGTGGTGGTACCCGAGTCGGTCGACGGTGTGTCGTTGGAATCCCTGGTCGACCACTGCCGTTCGCAGGGGCTCAGCCGCTACAAGCACCCCGAGCGTCTCGTGATCGTCGACGATCTGCCGCGCAACCAATACGGCAAGGTGCTCAAAAAGGACCTCCGCAAGGCGTTCGGCTAGAGGCCCTTGGGGGCGTCGCGCACCGCCTGTACCGCCGCTGCGTCGCCGTCGATCTCGACCCGGGCCTCCCGTCCGACGGCGAACAGCAGCAGCTCCGCGGGCTGCCCGGTGACCGTGACGGCAGGGCCCCGGCCGACGGTCAGCACCGTCTCGCCTTCCGGGGTGCGCAATGCCACCCGCCCGGGGACCTTGGCAAGCGTCAGCCGGCCCATCAGCGGCAGGGTGCGGCGCAGCCTGGCGGAAAGCGCGGGATCCAGCGCGCGCGGCTTCCAGCCCGGCTGCGCACGGCGCACGTCCTCGTGGTGAATGAACATTTCGGCGACATTGGCCACCGGGTCGAGCAGCTTGAACGGCGAGTAGACCGGCGGACCCGACGCGACCTTGTCCAACAGCCCGTCCCAATCGGTCCGCTCCGCCACTTCGTTCTGCACCTTCTCGGTGTGGGAGGCGAAATAGGGGATCAGGATGCCCGGCGCGGCGTCGGGGCGGTACTCCCGGATCACGAGGTGGGCGGCCAGGTCCCGCGTCTCCCAGCCTTCGCAGAGGGTGGGCGCATCCGGTCCGACGTCACGCATGGTCTCGACCAGAGCGGCGCGTTCGCGTTGAGCAACAGACATCTGTTCAGGGTAGGCGGGTCCCGGGGCCGGACCGATCCGGGCCTCGGTAGATTTGTCACGTCATGTCCTGAAGGGAAGTGTGGGAATCTCATGAACGCGCGTGTCGAGCAGTTGGAGTTTCAGGCTGAGGCACGACAGCTGCTGGATCTGATGGTCCATTCGGTCTACTCCAACAAGGATTCGTTTCTGCGGGAGCTGATCTCCAACGCCTCCGATGCACTGGACAAGCTGCGGCTCGAAGCCCTGCGCAACAAGGACCTCGACGTCGACGCCTCGGACCTGCACATCGACATCGAGGTGGACAGGGACGCGCGCACGCTGACCATCCGCGACAACGGGATCGGGATGACGCGAGACGAGGTCGTCGACCTGATCGGCACGCTGGCCAAGTCGGGCACCGCCGAGCTGCGCCAGCAGCTGAGGGAGTCAAAGAACCTGAAGGACACGGCCGCCTCCGACGAACTGATCGGTCAGTTCGGCATCGGTTTCTACTCGAGCTTCATGGTCGCCGACAAGGTCGAACTGCTCACCCGCAAGGCCGGCGAAAGCGAAGCCACCCGATGGGAATCGAGCGGCGAGGGCACGTACACGATCGAATCCGTCGATGACGCGCCGCAGGGGACGTCGGTCACCCTGCATCTCAAGCCGGAAGACGCCGAGGACGAACTGCACGACTACACCTCGGACTGGAAGATCCGGAGCCTCGTCAAGAAGTACTCCGACTTCATCGCCTGGCCGATCCGGATGGAGGTCGAGCGGCGCGCCCCGGCCCCTGAAGGGGAAGGGGAGGAGGGCGGCGAAGAGACGGTCACCGTCGAGACCGAGACGCTCAACTCGATGAAGGCGCTGTGGGCGCGGCACAAAGAAGAGGTCTCCGACGAGGAGTACAAGGAGTTCTACAAGCACATCGCGCACGCGTGGGACGACCCGCTGGAGATCATCGCGATGAAGGCCGAGGGCACCTTCGAGTACCAGGCTTTGCTGTTCATACCGTCACACGCGCCGTTCGACCTGTTCAACCGCGACGCCCACCTCGGGATCCAGTTGTACGTCAAGCGCGTGTTCATCATGGGCGACTGCGACGAGCTCATGCCGGAATACCTGCGCTTCGTCAAGGGTGTCGTCGACGCACAGGACATGTCGCTCAACGTCTCCCGCGAGATCCTGCAGCAGGACCGGCAGATCAAGGCCATCCGGCGCCGGTTGG
Source organism: Mycobacterium sp. (assembly GCA_031292665.1). GTDB lineage: Bacteria > Actinomycetota > Actinomycetes > Mycobacteriales > Mycobacteriaceae > Mycobacterium. Next base: position 5,570 of record JARLGR010000226.1, read on the forward strand.
CCAAGAAGGTTCTGTCCACCATCAAGGACTTGCAGTCCGAGCGCCCGGAGGACTACCGCACGTTCTGGACCCAGTTCGGCAAGGTCGTCAAGGAGGGTTTGCTGTCGGACTTCGACAACCAGGAGACCCTGCTGCAGATTTCCTCGTTCGCCTCGACGCACAGCGACGACGAACCCACCACCCTCGCCGAGTACGTCGAGCGCATGAAGGAAGGTCAGACGCAGATCTTCTACGCCACCGGCGAGACGCGCCAGCAGATCCTGAAGTCGCCACACCTGGAGGCGTTCAAGGCCAAAGGTTACGAGGTTTTGCTGCTCACCGACCCGGTCGACGAGGTCTGGGTGGGCGTGGTCAGCGAGTTCGACGGCAAACCGCTGCAGTCGGTGGCCAAGGGCGAAGTGGACCTCTCCTCCGAGGATGAGGAGAGCGACGCCGAGCGGGAGGAGCAGCAGAAGGATTTTGCCGACCTGCTGACATGGTTGAAGGAGACGTTGAGCGATCACGTCAAGGAGGTGCGGCTGTCCACGCGCCTGACCGAGTCGCCGGCCTGCCTGATCACCGACTCCTTCGGCGTCACACCGGCGCTGGCACGGATGTACCGCGCTTCGGGGCAGGACGTTCCGATCGGCAAGCGGATTCTCGAACTGAACCCGAACCATCCGCTGGTAACCGGCTTGCGCCAAGCGCACCAGGACCGCGGCGACGATCCCTCGGTCGCCGAGACCGCGGAATTGCTCTACGGGACAGCGCTTCTGGCTGAGGGGGGCGCGCTCGAGGACCCGGCTCGGTTCGCCGAACTGCTCGCCGACCGCTTGACCCGCACGGTATAGGGGTGTGGCTGCCAGGCGGCTTTCAGCAAACGTGGATTGCCGCGCGTGAAAGCTGTGCAACAGGGATAATCGCTTCCCATGGCGCAGTTTCGAGTTATCGACCCACACGGCCATGTCGTTGCGTCGAAGAACTTTTTCAGCGCTGAGGCCGCCTACGGGTGGTTTGTCGACGCCATGGCCGGCAATGCCGAGTTGGGTTGGCGGATGGAGGTCGAGGACGACGGCCAGTGGGCCTTCTTCGATGACACCGAAGGCTTCACCGCCCCGGTGAGCCGCCCGCCAAAACGAGACTGATTTACACCGGCGCCGTGCAGCCACATGGGCCACATGAGCACCGTGCCTGAACAACTCACATGATCCGCGAGTGCACGGAGTTGACGCGCCGGCTGCAATTGCATCCAGCAACGCTAGCCGTGACTGAGCTGGACGGCTTTGACCAC
>JARLGR010000227.1 GCA_031292665.1 Mycobacterium sp.
CCTCGGCTTCCTCGATCAGCGCGAAGGCGTCGGCTTTCGATTTGACCGACTCTTCCGGGCGGTCGTCTGCCTCAGCCATACCGTTCACCGCTCGTCAGGATCATTATCGACCAAACTCCGGTATCCCTTACCGTATTGCGCATTGCTAACATCGGAGTCGCCAGCGAACAGCGACAACCAGGACCGATCAGGCGGATGATCAACCACCCCAACCTTCTCCCTCGCGTCTTTCGCAGCAGCGACCGGCTGCCAGAAACGATCCCGCCGGCATCATGACCGCTGTCGACTCTCCGGAAAAGATACTCTTTACCTCCACCACCCAAGCCTTTCTGCAAAAAGAAGCACCGCTGCGGCGCGTCCGGGAGCTGCATTCCACGGGTGAATCCTTCGATCCGGCGTGGTGGCAACGCGCTGCGGAGCTGGGCTGGACGGGTCTGCTCGTCCCGGAGGAGTTGGGCGGCGGCAGCGTCTCGCAGAGCGGCCTGGCCGATCTGGCGATGGTCGCCGAGCAACTCGGCGCGACGGTGGCGCCCGGACCGCTGTACCCGGTCAGCGTCGTGCTGTCGGCCCTGGCCGGCTGCGCGGACCGGCAAGCCCATGCCGCCACGATCGAGTCGCTGATGTCGGGGGAGACGGTCGCCTCTTGGGCGGTCTGCGAGCCGGGCCGGGGCTGGGCGCCGATGGATCCGTCCGTGTCCGCCACCCCGACCGACTCCGGCTACCGGATCGACGGTACGAAGGACCGTGTCGAGGCCGGTGCCCAGAGCGGCATGCTGCTCGTGGTGACGCGATGTGGCCTGAATGCTTCTGAGGTTCGCCAGTTCCTGGTCCCGACGGACGCGCCGGGGGTCCGAGTCGTTCCCCAGCAATCGGTCGACTTGGTCAAGCAATACGCCCGGGTGCAATTCGATGGCGTTGTCGTGGAGCCTTCCGCGGCGGTGGGCGACGCCGCCGAGACGGCTGCGCTCATCGAGCGGCAGAGCCAAATCGCCCAGGTCCTGCAGTGTTCCGAGGTGGTCGGCATCCTGCAGACGGTGTTCGACTTCACCGTTCAGTGGGCGCTGGACCGGCACACCTTCGGTCGCCCGCTGGCGTCCTACCAGGCGCTCAAGCACAGGTTCGCCGATATGAAGCTCTGGCTGGAAGCCTGCCGGGCCACCACGGCCGCGGCCGTTGCCGAGGTTGCCGCCTGCTCACCGGCGGCCGGCCTGTCGGTCAGCATCGCCAAGTCCTACGTCGGCGAGATGGCCGGCCAGATCGTTCAGGACTGTGTGCAGATGCACGGCGGGATCGGCGTCACCTGGGAACACGATCTGCACCTCTACCTGCGCCGGGTCACGTTGTACCGGTCGACTTTCGGGACACCGGAAGAACACAACCTGCTCGTGTACGAGGCCGAGAAGGCGGGGCGTTCCGCGAAATGACCGAATCCGTCGTAGACTTCGCCGCCCGGGCCAGAGCGTGGTTGGCGGACAACATGCCTGCCATCGATGGCGAATCCCCGCCGCCCGCGCCGCGCGACGACGAAAGCTCCTGGCGACGGGCGTGCGAGCTGCAAAAGCGTTTGTACGAGGGGGGATTCGCCGGCATCTGCTTTCCCCGCGAGTACGGCGGCCTGGGTCTGGACTACGAATACCAAAAGGCGTTCGACTCCGAATCGCTCAACTACGAGATGCCGTTGATCCTCAACACCCCGACGTTCACCATCTGCTGCGCCACGCTGCTCGACACCGGCAGTGAAGACCAGAAAAAGCAGCACATCGCTGCCGCGCTGCGTGGCGAAGAAGTGTTGGTGCAGCTGTTGAGCGAACCTAGCGGTGGATCGGATCTGGCCGGTGTGATCACCCGGGCGGAACGGCGCGGCGACCGGTGGGTGATCAACGGGGCCAAGACCTGGAGCACCAGCGCATTCGCCGCCGACTACGGACTGTGTCTGACCCGCACCGACTGGGAGGTGCCCAAGCACGAGGGCCTGACCATGTTCCTGGTTCCCATCGACCACCCGGGAATCACGTTGCGGCGCATCACCATGCTGAGCGGTTCCACCGAGTTCTGCGAGGAATTCCTCGACGAGGTCGACGTCGGCGACGATGCCGTCGTCGGGGAGGTCAACGGCGGCTGGGCGGTGGCCTCACGGCAGCTCTACCATGAACGCCGAGCCGTCGGGCAGGGCTCCGAGTTCGCCAGCGGCAGTGGCAGCGAGGGCGGCACCGCGATTCCTGTCGACTACGTTGGCCTCGCGGAGAAGACGGGGCAGGCCGACGACGAACGCGTCCGCGAGATGGCCGGGCGGGTGCTGGTGCACCGGGCGGTGGCCGAGCAGTTGATCGATCACGTGTACCGCAGCGTCAGAGACGGCGTCCTGCCGCCGGCCGCCGGAACGCTGATCAGGCTGTTCCACTCGGAAACGATCACCCTCGACATGGACACCTCACTGGCGATCGCCGCGGGCGCCGGCGTGGTGGGCGAACCGGGCGAGGGCCTGGAGGCTGGGCTGCGGTACTTGTCTCGGCAAAACGTCGCCATCGGTGGCGGGACGACCGAGATGGCCCGCAACGTCATCGGCGAGCGGGTGCTGGGTTTCCCGCGCGAATACGGCGCCGATCGCGGGGTGCCGTTCAACCGGGTGCGGCACGGTCAGACGCGCTGACCGCTGTCGGACTCGCCCTCCTCCTCGGCGAAGAGGTTCGGGGTGTCGCCGCTGACGTCGGGCATCTGGACGGGCATCTGGATGGGCATCTGGACCAGCGACAAGACGTGATGCGCCGGGGTTCCGGGGGGCGCCACCAGAACACATTCGCCCCCTTGCCGGCGCGCGCGGTCGCGGGCGGCGGCCAGCGCGCTGACGCCCGCCGAGCCGAGGTGGGTGACGCCGCTGAGATCGATCGTCAAAGACGCTATGCCGGAGTGGCTTTCTACCGCGATCTGGCGGTTCAAGGTGGGTGCGGTGTTGGAGTCGACGTCGCCACTGACCACGATGCGGCCGACTTCGCTGACCACGGAGACGAATTCGGCGGCGGCCGGCCGGGGCGAGGCTTGCCGGCTGACCATCGCGTCGGTGACGAAGTTCGCCGGTCGCGAGAGGCGGTGCATCATGCTGGCGGTCGTCCCGCCGGCCCCATGCGTGATCTGCACCCGGGACACCAGGGCCTCTGCCATCGCGAGCCCGCGACCGCGGCCCTTCTCGCCTTCGCGGTGGTCCTTCCATCGACCACGATCGACCACGGAGGCGTGCAGCTTGCCATCGCCGGACAGGGACGCCTCGACGACAATGCCGTCGGGAGCCGCGGTGGCGTAACCGTGCTCGACCGCGTTTTCGACGAACTCGGAGATCGCGTGCACTACGTCAGAAATGTCATCGGAGTCGGCGCCGATCTCCGACAACCATTCTCGAAGGCGGACGCGAACCGCTCGTGCGGCATGGATCGTCGCGTCCAGTGTCATGTTGAGGGCCTGCGGCGGTGTGCGACGTTGCGCCGCAAGCAATGTGACGTCGTCGTTGTAGCCGGTCGACCGCAGCAGCAATTCCAGTGTCTCCGAACAAATGCGGTCGATGGGTCGTGCCGGGGAATCGATGACGAAGCCCTGCCCTCCGGCGACACTGGCGGCCAGGTCAGCGAACTCGGCGGTACTGGCGACCAGTGGCCGGCCGGGGCGCCCGACCAGGCCGTCGGTGTATAGCAGAACGGCGTCGCCGACACCGAGGACCTCGGAACGCAGCGGGAAACCGGTGCCGCTGCCGAGTGGACCCCCGCCGGATGGCTCCAGGTACCGCGAATTCGCGTCGGCACTCACCAGCAACGGCGGTGGGTGTCCGGCGGTGCAGTACTGGAATTCGCCGGTGGCCGGGTCGAGCGACCCGACGCACATGGTGGCCGAGTTCGAGCCGGGCACATGTTCGTGGAAGCGGTCGACCGCCGCGAGCGCTTCGTCGATCGGCTGCCCCGCCAAGATCTGCATCCGCAGCGCGGTGCGCAATTGCGACATCACCGCGGCGGCTTCGACCCCGTGCCCGACGACGTCGCCGACGATGAGCACCAGCCGATCCCCGAGGGCCACAGCATCGAACCAGTCGCCTCCGGCCGCGGTGTCTTCCGCGGCGACGAGGTACTCCGCGGCGATGTCGGCGCCGGGAACCACGGGCACAGACGGTGCCAGCAACGCCTGCTGCATCACGGTGGCCGAGTCCCGGACGTTGCGGTACCGCTCCGAGAGGTCTTCCATGCGCGCCTGGGCGTCCGGCCGTGCGCGGACCCGGCTTGTGACGTCGATGAAGGCTAGCTGGACGCCCTCGGTCGAGCCGTCCTCTGCGCTTCGCGCTGTGACGATGAAGTCGAAGAACCGTTCCTGTATTCCGCCGGTGCCCTCGAAGTCAGCCTGCACCCGCCACTCTGTCCCCGGCTGCGGCTCGCCCGTCTGGTAGACCCGGTCGAACATCTGGAAGATCTGCTGGCCCTCGAGCGCGGGATAAACCTCCCGGGCAAGCAATCCTATGGGGTCAAATCTCGGGCTGAGTGCGCGATAAGCCGCGTTGACAGCGACAAATCGGTGGTCGGGCCCCTCGAGGCCGATCAGTATCGCCGGGACGTTCTCGAAGACGCGCCGCACGTCCTCGGCCGCGCCCACGGTTGTATCCCAGTCCTTCTCGGCCCCCATATCGGCCGCCCCTCCCACGAATCCCTCTTCCAGCCCGATTCCCACAACCAAGTCAGATTCGCCGCGTATCTGCACACACCGGTAATCAGATTATCAATCGATATCAGGCGCATGAACAACAACACCGTGACGGCCTTAGGCGAATCCCAGGAGCGCGGCGTGGGGCATACCTTCGAGGAACTAGCTCAACGGACGCCCATTCGCCCCGCGCTGTTCGCAACCAAGGTGGTCTCGTTTTCGCCGATGCCGCGCCGCGGAACGGCACGAACACCCGACGGTTGCGCCGAAGGACGGACCCGCGTCCTAACCGGCACCGTTCAGGCCGACACCGGCTTCTTCGAGGCGGGCGCCGACACCTTCATCACCTTCATCATGTTGCCGCCCATGATCTTTTCCACGTCCTCCTGGCCAAAATCCTTGAGGTCGTCGACGAAGGAGATGGGATCCTTCAGACCTTCCGGGTGCGGCCAATCGGATCCGAACACCACCCGGTCGGTGCCCACCAGGTTGACGATCTCGGTGAAGCGGTCCTCCCAGAACGGGCTGATGTACACGCACCGCTTGAAGGTCTCGATCGGGTCTTCGCTGAAGGCGCTCGGCATCTTCTTGTAGACGCCCTTGAGCTTCTTGAACAGATCCGGTACCCAATCGGCGCCGTTTTCGATCGACAGAATGCGGAGTTCGGGGTTGCGGGACAGCGCTCCGTGGCAGATCAGCGCGCCTATCGCGTCCTCGATCGGCCGATGGCCCGTCGCCAGCATCCGGAAGGCGGTGGGCTTGAACGGCAGGAACTCGTCGCCGGGCTCCCACACGTTGAGCATCTCGGCGTAGCCACTGTCCGAGGCGTGCATCGAGACCGGGATCTCCGCCCTGATGCAGGCCTGCCAGAACGGATCGAACTCCTCGAGGCCGAACGAGCGGCTGCCGCGGTAGCCGGGCACCGGCGCCGGCCGGACCAGCACGGTGCGAGCGCCGCGTTCGAGACACCATTCCAGTTCCTCGAGCGCGCGCTCGACGATGGGCAGAGTGATGACCGGCGTGCTGAAGATGCGGTCTTTGTAGTTGAACGACCATTGCTCGTACATCCACTCGTTGAGTGCGTGGATGACGTCATGGATCATCTCCGGGTCGTCCTTCATGCGCTCTTCGACCAGGCTGGCCAGGGTGGGGAACATGAGGGCGTAGTCGAGGCCGAGTTCGTCCATGACTTCGAGCCGTGCGGCCGGCTCGCGAAACGCCGGGATGGACTTCATCGGCTCGCCCAGGATCTCGCGGTAGCTCTTGCCGCCCGAGCCCTTGCGGAAGTACTCCTCCTGGGCACCCGGCCGTGCCACCACCTCGAACGTCGGGTTGGGGATGTAGTCGCTGATGTGGCCGCGCACGACGATCTTGGTGCGACCGCGTACCTGGACGTAGTCGATGACGTTCTTGCGCTTTTCCGGCAGGAACTTGGTCAGCGCCTCTTGTGGTTCGTACAGGTGGTTGTCGGCGTCGAACACCGGAAACGGCAGCTCGCGAGACGGCATTGCGATCTCCTTGCAGAGTCTTGATCTCAATCGGTGGTAATGACGTTACCACTTTTGCGCAACAAGGTGTACCGGGGGTCTAGCTGTCCGCCCGCAGGCCGGCCGTCGGCGTCGGTCCGCTGATGATCGCGAAGTTCACGGTCGCCGTCGCGAGCAGCTCGTCGTCACCGTCGCCGTAGATGTCCACCTGCATCACCATCGCCCGGCGACCGGACCGGAGCATCCGGGGCACCGCGAACGCCGAGCCCTGACGGACCGGCCGCAGGTACCGGACGAACAGGTCGGCGGTCGTCATGGTGGTGCCCGGTTGCAGATACTCGAGCCCGAACTGCCCCCCCGCGACGTCCACCAGTGTCGCGATCAGACCGCCCTGCAACGCGCCGGACGTGTTGACCACCTGGGGGCTGACCGGCATCGTCATCGCGAATTCGCCGTCGCGTGTCCCCGGTCGCATGCCGATCTGGGCGAACAACTCGGACAGCGAGGGCGCGCCCGATTCCTCGTCGGTCTCCCGGATGCCGAGGGCCCGGCTGCAGAAGTCGTAGAGCTGGCCCACATCGACTGGTGTCCCGTTCAATTCGGCTCCCAGCCAATGCAATCGCTGCGCGCCCATCACGGTTTGCATGACGATGGCGGCCGCGGCTCCCACATCGAGCCCCGGGTTGAAAACCCCCTCGGTGATGCCTTGGCCGACGATGTCGCGAACCAGTTGATGCAAGGGGGAGAGGATCCGCGCGTAGTCGCGGGGGCGGGTCTCGGCCAGGTGCTGGTTGTACAGAGTCAGCGCCCGGTTGAGGCTGTCCTGGGTGCTCGACTCCGGTTGCTGGCTGACGCGGTCGATGACCAGCTTCAGTGCGGCGGTGCTGCCCAAGCCGGTGGTCTCCGCTCGCCAGGTTTTTGCCGACTGGGCGATCGTCCTGTCGAACAGGGCGAGCAGCAACTCGTCCTTGCTGCTGAAATGTTGGTAGAAGGCGCGCAGGGACGTCTTCGAGCGTGCCACGACCTCCTGCACGGTGAAGTCGGTGCGCCCGGTTTCGCCGAGTATCGCAACGGCGGTCTTGATGAAGCGGTCGCCGCGCGTCACATCCGCTTCGTCGCCGGAGTCGGACATGGACGCTCGTGTCCCCTTCCCGTGGCGCAGGCCTTGCGGCTTTGAGAATGAGGTTACCGCGCCTCGGCGCGTATCCGCGCGCGAAGGCTACAGGCTGCCTAGACGGCGAGGACTCAACGCTGCGACAATCACCGGTTTGTCGTTCGCGGCGGCGTTTGCATGGCCCCTGACCTGCTAGAAAGCTCGCGGAGGTTTGTGGTACATCTTTACCGAGCGTTTCGCCTGAGCGGGTAAGCCCGCGCGTGTAGGGGGAAACTCGGTACCCCCGTGTCCACCCATAGCGGCCGTTGGGTCGGAAGGGAACGAGATCCATGGGCGACAAGCTGACGCCTCACTTCGCCGATGTGCAGGCGCACTACGACCTGTCCGACGACTTTTTCCGCCTATTTCTGGACCCCACCCAAACCTATAGTTGCGCCTACTTCAAGCGTGGAGACATGACACTGGAGGAGGCGCAGCTCGCCAAGATCGACCTGGCGCTGGGCAAGCTGGGCCTGCAGCCGGGCATGACATTGCTCGACATTGGCTGCGGGTGGGGTGCCACCATGCGTCGGGCCATCGAGAAGTATGACGTGAACGTAGTGGGCCTCACGTTGTCGAAGAACCAGGCCGCTCACGTTCAGAAGTCGTTCGACGAGATGGACAGCCCGCGGCGCAGGCGGGTGTTGCTTAATGGATGGGAACAGTTCGAGGAGCCGGTCGACCGCGTCGTGTCGATCGGTGCGTTCGAGCACTTCGGTCAAGATCGGTACGACGATTTCTTCGCTCTGGTCTACAACATCCTGCCGGCTGACGGCGTGATGCTGCTGCACACCATCACCAACTTGACGGAAAAGGAAATGAACCTGCTCGGCTTGCCGATTACGTTCGAACTCCTTCGGTTCCACAAGTTCATCTTGAGCGAGATCTTTCCGGGGGGTCAGACGCCCACAGTCCAGATGGTAAAGGAGCACTCGGCGAAGGCGGGTTTCAGGCTGACCCGCTGCCAGTCGCTGCAGCTGCACTACGCCAGGACCCTCGGCATATGGGCTGAGGCCCTTCGGGCAAAGAAAAGCAAGGCCATCGAGATTCAGTCCGAAGAGGTCTACGAGCGCTATATGAAATACCTGACCGGCTGCGCCGACATGTTCCGAATGGGCTACAACGACATCAACCAATTCACCCTGACGAAGTAGTGGTTGCGGCTCAGAAAATACGCTTACGGGGCATTCGGCTATGCCTCAAGCGGCCTTATCCACCGCGGGCCGTGATCATCGCCGACCGGTTGACCTTGGTCGCCGCCGTGCGCGGAATGGCGGTGGCGAACTCGACGGTCTTGGGGGCCTTGTAATGCGCGAGCCGACTCTTTGCGTACTCGATAACGTCGTCTTCGGCGAGCTCTGCGCCGTCGGCGAGCTGCACCACCGCATGCACCCGGCGCCCCCACTGTTCGTCGGAGAGTCCGATGACGACCACGTCGGCAATATCGGGGTGGCCCGCGAGCGCGGACTCGACTTCCGCCGGGAAGACGTTGGCGCCGCCGGTGATGATCAGGTCGACACGGCGATCGATGATGTAGAGATAGCCGTCCGCATCCAGATAACCGATGTCGCCGGCGGAACGGAAGCCATCCTCGGTCTCCGGCAGCGGCGCCGCGCCGCCCAGATAGCGGGATCCCACGCTCATCGGGGCACGCAGGTAGATCTCGCCGTGTTCACCGGGGCCGAGCGGTCTCGTTCCGGCGTCGAGAATCCGGATCTCGGTTTCCCGGAACCCGCGGCCGACACTGCCCGGATGAGCGAGCCACTCGTCGCCGCGCAACGCGGTCAGTCCAAGGTTCTCGGTCATGCCGTAGGCCGACACGATGTGCTCCGGGCTCAGCAGCTCGAACCAGGTGTGCATGAGCGACGGTGGCATCACGGCGGCGCCCTGCAGGATGAAGACGATGCTGGACAGGTCTCGCTGCCGGACGTCCGGCCGGGCCGCGATGCGCGCCAGCATCGTGGGAGTGGCCGTGAAGTTGGTGATCCGGTAGCGTTCTATCACATCCAAAACCAGTGCAGCATCGAACTTTTCGAGTATCACGAGGTGGTCGCCGGCCAGCAAGAAGAAGAAGGTGGCGAAGCCGTTGGTGTGGTACATCGGCGCGGGCACCATGATGGTCTGCGGCTGCGCCACCGGTGTCCAGTTCGACAAGAACGGCTCGCCGTGCTGCGGTGTCCAGAGCGACGGCGCCAAGCTGAGGATCACCTTGGGTACGCCGGTGGACCCGCTGCTGCAGATCCCGTTGGCATTGGGGGAAACGGCTGGGGGCAGCGGGCTCACGGACTCGGCCACCGCCTGTGCCTCCAGCTCCCACCGGCTCTTCTCATCGACGACGACGGCGGGATCGATCACGGCGCGTACCCGGTCACGCTCCCATTCCGGCAGGTCCCAGTGCATCGGAACCGGAACCGCGCCGATCTTCCAGCATCCCAGGGTGCCCAACGCCAGATGCAGTGAATTCGGGATGGCAAGCGCGACAAGCGAACCCGTGCCCGCACCATGGGCGGCCAGCGCCCTCGCCCACTGGTTGGCGCGGGCGTCCAGCTCACCGAAGGTCATCGACTGCGCAGTGCCGTCGAGCGCGACGATGGTCACGGCCGGCTCGTCGCGCCGCTGCTCGGCAAGCTCATGGAGCTTGACACCGAAGGGAATTCCGTCCTCGAGCGGGTTCGGGCTCACCCCGGGCGCGAGGGGTTCGGTGTTCATGAGCGCCGCTCCTCCTCATCGCTTCGCTCTGCATCGTCGCCGGCGCGGTTCATGCCGATACCGGGCCGCTGAACAGCGTCTCGAAGGAGCCCGCCGGAACGTCGGGTATCAGGCGCAGCGCCAGCGCCTCGGCGCCCAGCGGCAACCGGATCAGCGGCTGCGTGTGCCGGTCGAGGACGCTGATGTCGGACTCGTCGCAGAAACCTTGGGCGCCGAGCAACTGGTGTGAGGTGCGCAGCACCTGCCGCGCAGTGTCGGACGCCTTGAACCGAAGCACGAGTGCGTCGGCCGAACGAACCTGCGACGGCGTGGATTCCGGGCGGGAGACGGTGTACTTGGCCAGTTCGTGCAGTCCGCGCGCCGCGACCGCGGCATCGGCGACGGCGAACCTGACGGCCTGGAAGTCCGCCAGCGGCTTGCCGAACTGAATGCGGGCACGCACATGTTCGGTGACGATCCGCAAGGACTGCTGCATCGCTCCCAGAATCCGCCACGATCCCAGCACGAGATGAAGGTTAACGTCGTCGGCGGGAACCGTTCCGTCGGGTGCGCTCAGCGACGCGGGCACCAGGAATGGTCCCAATTTTGCGTTCGTCCGGGACGCCGACTGGGGATGGTACCGGTTGCCGTCCAGGTCGGCGGCGACCCAGCCACCGGGCAGATCGCCGTGGTCGATGCGCGGCGCCTCGGGATCGACCAGGGCCAGGCGGGCGCCGTCGATCGCCAGCAACTCCTCGACGAGCGGATAGGGCAGGGCGGTCGCGCCCGCGGCCTGGCAGAGCACCGCGGCGGCCAGCACGTCGTCGTGCGCCGACCGGACATCGAGTTCGAACGCGCCGACCTCCGCCAGAGCCGTTCGCGCCGCGTCCCGAACGCCGGCGTCGGCTTCGGCGCGCAGCGCCGCCGGCGGTCCGCCCAACCGCGCCAGCCGCTTGGCGGCGACGGCGGCGAAGTCGCTGATGTCCTGTGGTAGTTCGGTATTCACCGGTGCTCTCCCAATACGTCGCGCGCCACCAGCATTTTCTGCACTTCGATGGTGCCCGACGCTACGGTCGCCGCCTGGGCGTAGCGCCAATGGTCTTCGATCGCCCCGTGCAGCGGCGCCGAGGCGCCGCTGTCCAGCGCGGTCGGACCGAGCACGTCGAAGAGCAGCTCGGCGACCTGCTGATCACACGTCGTGGTAGCGATGCGGGCGGCGCTGGCCGCCGCGCCCGCGGAGGGGTCGTCCTGCAGCGACACCGCCCGATAGGCCAGCAGCCGGGCGACCCGCAGGTCCACCAGGGCCTTGACCCAGCGGGCGCGAAGCGATTCGGGCAGCCGCTCCCAGTCGTCGCCGAGTTGGGTACCCAACCGGTCGAGCAGTGATTCGCAGCGCGCGTATCGTGCGATGCCCACCCGCTCGAATGCCAGGGCTTCGCGCATCACCCGCCACCCGTCGCCGACCTCGCCGAGGACGTCACCGGGGAACGCCTGCACGTCGTCCAAGAACATCTCGTTGAGGTGATGCGGCCCCAGCATCGACGGGATGGGTCGCACGGTGAAGCCGGGCCGGTCCATGGGGATGAGAAACAGCGTGAGCCGCTTGGGTTTTGGAGCGTCGGGATCGGTGCACGCCGCGAGCACGCACCAGGATGCCATCAGGGCATACGACGTCCACACCTTCTGGCCGGTGATACGCCAGCCGTCACCCTCGGGCACCGCGCGGGTGCGCAACGAGGCGAGGTCGGTTCCGGCCTCCGGCTCGGAAAAGCCCTGGCACCAGATCACGTCCCCGGACGCGATGGCCGCCAGGTGCTTGGCCTTCTGGTCGGCTGTCCCGTACCGCATGAGTGCCGGGCCGACCCAGTTGATTCCCATGTACTGCGGGCCGCGGGGTTCGTGTTGGGCCCACATCTCTTCGCGCAGCACCGTCTGCTGCCAGACCGAGCCGCCGCCTCCGCCATGCTCTTTCGGCCAGGCCAGCGCCAGCAGGCCCTCGGCGGCCAGCAGTTTGCAGAACGTCTCGGTGGTGGCGAGATCCTGCGGGTTTTCGGTGCAGGCGCCGAGGAAGTCGGCGGGGATGTGGTTGGACACCAACTCGCGCAGGTGGTTTCGCAGGTGTCCTGCGTCGTCGCCCAGGTCATAGTCCATGGTCGTCATCCCTTCGGCAGCCCGAGCAGCCGCTCGGCGATGATGTTGCGCTGCACCTCCGACGTTCCGCCGTAGATGGTCGCGGCCAGCGCGTCCTGACGTTCGAAGAGCAGATCCGGGTCCGCGGCCGACTGTGGGCCCACCGCTGCGGCATCGAGCTCCCAAACGCGCTGCAAAGTAGCCGATCCCAGCAGCTTCATGATGTCGCCTTCCGGGCTGGGCCGTCCCGCGAGTTCGTTGCCCAAGGCGCGGTACCCGGTGGCCCGCAGCGCCTCGGCATCGGCCAGCAGCGAGCCGAGTTCGGCGCAGATATCGTCGCCCGGACGCGACCCGCGAATCGAGTCGAGCCCGCGCTTGATCTCGACCCAGTTCATGATCCAGATCATCTGGCGTTCGTGGTGCAGCGAGGACAACGCGACGTTCCACCCGCCGTTGAGGGGCCCGAGCAGGTTGTCCACCGGCACCTCGACGTCGTCGAGGAAGACCTCGCAGAATGTCTCGTCGGAGATCGACGCCATCCGGATGGGTTCGATCCTCACCCCCGGCGAGTGCAGGTCGAGGATCAGGCACGAAATGCCGCGGTGTTTCGGCGCCTCGGGATCGGTGCGGGCGTAGAGCGTGCACCATCGCGACAGGTGGGCCTGAGTGGTCCAGATCTTGTGGCCGCTGACCCGGAATACGTCCCCGTCGCGCTCGGCGCGGGTGCGCAGGCCGGCGAAATCCGATCCGGCTTCCGGCTCCGACATGCCCAGCGCCCACCACTCGTCGCCGCGCAGCAGGGGAACCAGCAGGCGGTCGATCTGCGCGGGCGTCCCGAACTGACGGATGCCGGGTGCGGCGACGTTGGGGCCGGCGATGTTGGGCATCTTGGGCGCCGACCGCATCGCCGCCTCCAGCCGGACTTCCATGGCGTCGCGCAGGCCCAGCGACCGGCCGCCGTGCTCGCGCGGCCAGGTCGGCTGTATCCATCCGGCCTCGAAGGCGGCCCGCTGGTAGTCACGCCGCAAGGTCGGGTCCCAGCGGTATTCGCGATACCTCTCGTAGTAGTCCGTCGGCAGGAACTCCGTCAGCCAGTCGGCGAACTCGGCGACAACCGCTGTCATGCTGCGCCTCCCACGAAACGGCGGCCCACCTCGTGGTAGAGCGCGCGACTGTCGCCCAACAGCGCCGCACCCTGCCAGGCGCGCCGGACGTAGAGGTGGCTGTCGTGCTCCCAGGTCTGGCCGAGGGCGCCGTGCACCTGGACCGTAGTGCGCGCGCAATTGGCCGCCGCGTCGCCGGCGGCCGCTTTGGCCAGCGCCGCGGCGGTCCAGGCCTCCGCGGGGGCGATGCTCGGATCGCTCAACCTGGCCGCCGCAGCGTAGGTGAGGCTGCGGGCTCGTTCCACGCCGACGTAGTTGTCCGCCAGCGCGTGCTTGATCCCCTGGAACGCGCCGATCGGCGAGCCGAATTGGCGGCGTGTCTTCGCGTGCTCGACGGAGCGGTGCAGGGCGGCGCCGGCGACGCCGACCAGGTCGGCCGCGGCGGCCACCAATGGCGCCGCCAACGCCGCTTCGATGTTCACGGGCGCGACGGCCAGCGGTTGCGCGTCGATTTCGACGTCGGCCAGCGGCTGTGCCGGATCGGTGGACTCGCCGGCCGGCATGACGGTCACCCCGTCACCGCAGCGGGCGACGGCCACCGCGATACCGTCATCGTCGGTGCGGGCCAGCGTGACGATCAGATCCGCACGGGGCAAATCGGGGACGGCGACCGCCCGGCCGCGCAGGCGTCCCTGCCGCAGGGTCATCGGTGCGCCGGGCAGCCGGGCGCCCGGGGCGTGGACGGCCAGCGTGGCGACGGCGCCACCGGCGATGTCAGCGAGCACCGAGTCGAGACCGCTGCCGCGCAAGGCGCCCGCGGCCAGACCGACACTGCTCAGCAACGGAACTGGGGCGATGGCAGCGCCGCATTCTTCCAGGACGACGGCCAATTCAAGGGGGCCGTAGTCGCCGGAGTCGGGCGCCGCGAGCTCGGTCCAGCCGAGATCGACGACCATCTTCCACAGACCGCGCCAGCGCTCGGCATCGTCCAAGGCTTGGCGGGCGGCCTCGGGCGGGCACTGCGCGCGCAGGATGTCGCGCACGGCGTCGCGCAGCGACAGCTGCTCCGAAGTCAGTCCGACATCCATAAGACCCCTAACATAATAAAGATAGTAAACTAGCGGGGTTGTTGCAATCGGCACGAGGTGGCGCATGGTCGAGTGGTATCTGTTCCTGCCGCAGGTGCGGTTGTCGGCGGCCGACATCGCGGAGCGGGCGCGCCATGCCGAGGCCAGCGGCTTCGGCGGAATGGCGTTCATCGATCACCTCGAGGCGCCGGGTCTGCCCGATGAAAGCATCTGGGAGGCAATGGGCATCGCCACCTGGGTGGCGGCCAGGACACAGCGGTTGCGGATCGGCCACCTCGTTCTGTGCGACGCATTTCGCCACCCCGCCGTACTCGCCAAACAAGCCGTCACCTTGTCAGACGCGTCGGAAGGCAGGTTCGAACTCGGCCTGGGTGCGGGATCCTGGCCCGCGGAATTCACCAGATTCAATGTCGGCCAGCAGGATCCGGTGGCCAGGGTGCGGCAACTGGAACGCCACCTCGGACTGATCAGACAGTATTGGGGCGACGAGGGTCAGGACGGCGGAGTTCCGCAGGCCCCAAGCAGGTCATATCCGATACCGCTGGTTTTGGGCGGCACCGGTCGGCGGATGATGGGACTCGTTCGCAGATACGCGGATTGGTGGAACCTGCCGGCCAACCACCTGGACAGGTTGCCCGAGCTGGCGCCGTCGGCGGGAACTGCCCGGGTGTCGGTCCAGCAGATGGTGGGCTTCGTCCGGTCGGGCAGCGATCCGAACAAGGTGCGCGAGGTGAGCACCCGTCGGTTCGGCAACCTCGGGTCGGGGCTGGTGTGCGGCGACGCCGACGAGCTGATCGATCACTTCGCCGGCCTGGCCGCCCAGGGGGTCGAACGGTTCTACGTGTGGTTCGCCGACTTCGCCGTCCCGGACTCCCTGCACGAGTTCGGTGAATCGGTGATCAAGGCGTTTCCTGGCGCCGCCGCCGCGCTTCCGTAGGCACAACCGGCGGCCGGGCGAACGGGCCCCGCTGCACGGCGCTGAGCCGGATCTCCGGCAGATCGACCGACGGGTCGACGGTGTCCAGCCAGGCGACCGCCTCGGCGACGTCGGATACCTGAATCGCAAACATCTCGAAGGGAACGTCCTGCAGCATCTCGGTCTCCACGGGGCCGGGGGTGACGACGTGGACGCTGATGCCGTCACGGTCCACCTCGAGCGCCAGGGCCCGGGCGAACGCATTCATGCCCGCCTTCGATGCGGAATACGCGGTCCGGGCCGGCATCGGCTCGTGCGCGGCGGACGACGAGATGAACACCAGCCGCGAGCCCGCGCGCATGCGCGGCAGCACGGCCGAGGTCACTACGAAGCACGAGTCCAGGTTGGCCGAGATGATGGCTTGCCACTGCCGGAATGTCTGCTTGCGCGCGTAGGTCCCACCGAGCGTGCCCGCCGCATGAACGACGAGGTCGATCGTCTCCAATGCGCCTATCGCGGAGGTGAATCCGACGGGCTCCGAGGCATCGGCCACGATGTGGCGCGCACCGATCTCCGCTGCGGCCGCACGCAATGGGCCTTCGCGTCGCGCCACCAGCACCACGTCGTACCCCAGCTCGCAAAGCTTACGACCGCATCCTTTGCCGATACCGCCGCTGCCGCCGGTGACCAGTGCGGTCCTAGTCGGAGTCAAGAGCGCCGGAGATCCCTCGGGCGCGACATTGCCTGCGGCGAAAGCGCATGGATCCGTTGATTGGGCCGACCGGACAGCACATAGGTCTGCGTGTCGGCGAGATGGCGACCGGCGATGCGACGAGCGCGGTCGACGTCACCTTCCGCGATGGTCTCGGCCAGCTTGATGTGCGTGCTGAGCGCCGCGCGGCGCTTGGCCAGTGACGGGTAGGTGCCACTCGCCGCGCTCTCGTCCGCCCACTGCCGTTCGTGGCTGGTCCACAGCGTCTCCAACGTGCCTACGACCGCGATGATCGTCTGGTTACCGCACCCGCGGACGATGAGATCGTGGAATTCGCGGCCGATTTCGGTGAACAGCCGGCCGTCGTCCAGATTTTCGGCCATGGAATCGTTGACCTGCTTGAGCTCTGGGACCAACGTGTCCGCCCGATCGGGCCGCTGGGCCGCCAATGCGGCGCAGGCCGGCTCGAGCTCCTGCAACGCCATGCCGAGGTCGGCGACCGCAACGGACTCGCTCTGCAGTAGCAGGCCGAGCATGTAGGCGGCGCTGGTCTTCGCCGGGGCGTGCACGACGGCACCGCCCCGGTTGCCTCGGCGGACCGACACCAGCCCCTCGGTTTCCAGAATCCGCAGCGCTTCCCGCAGGGAGACCAGACTGACGTTGAATTGTTCGACGAGGACTTCCTGGCGTGGCAACAAATCGCCGTCGGCCAGTTCGCCATCGATGATCTGGCGACGCAACTCGTCGGCTACGATTTCGGCGATCCGTGGCGCCGACAATCGGCGACGGGCGTCAAACCCATTTCCCACGGCGGTCATCCGATCCTCGTGCACTCCGCTGGCTTAGCTATTTTAGCAGTAATGATATAAATAGCTTCCTGCGATCGCGCGTCGATCGGGAGGGCGGGTGCCAGTGAGCGAGCGGTCCATCAGCCGGCCGACACCGCTGCACGATTTGCGTGTCGTCGAGATCAGCGACCGGATAGCGGGCAGCTATTGCGGGAAGCTTCTCGTCGATGCCGGGGCCCAGGTGCGGAAGTTGGAACCGCCGCAGGGCGATTGGTTGCGGCGGTACTCCGCGACCTGTTCTTCGGTGCCAGACGGTTCAGATTCACCTTTCTACAGTTACCTCAACGCGGGCAAGCGCAGCATGACTCTCGCCCCGGATTCGGAACGCTATCGCGCCGAACTGGCCGCCGCCGACGTCGTCGTCCTCACCGCGGGCCGTTCGCGGGCCGAGTCGCTGGGCATCGACCCGCGGCGCCTGTTGGCCGACTCGCCGCGGGCGATCGTCGTCACGGTTTCCGACTTCGGCTGGAACGGACCGTACGCCGACCGCCCGGCCAGCGAGTTCACGCTGCAGGCGTGGTCGGGCTCGCCCGGCTTCCGCGGCGACCCGGCCGGCCCTCCGATTGCGATAGGCGGCGACCTGGGCGAGTACATGGGCGGGGTGTACGCCGCGTTCGGCGCGCTGGCCGTGCGCCGCCGCGTCGAGCGGGGCGGCACGGGGGAGCATCTCGACCTGTCCATGCTCGAAGCGATCACCGCGATGCAAAGCAGCGAATGGCTGCATTCGGGGCTGCTGCGCGTTCCGCCGATCCGCCGCACCCTGGAAGTGCCCTCGATCGAACCGGCCAAGGACGGCTACGTCGGAATCACCATGGTCACCGGTCAGCAATGGCTCGATTTCGCCGCGATGGTCGAGTGCCCGGAGCTGGAGGAGATCGAACAGCTGCGTTTCCAAATCGGACGCTGGCAATACCGCGACCTGATCCGCGAACTGATCCGGCCGTGGCTGGCCGAACGGACCGTCGAGGAGATCGTCGGGCTCGGCCAACTGTTTCGGCTGCCGATCGCTGCACTGGGCAATGGCTCCACCATCCGGGACACGGAGTACGCGAGGCAGCGCGGCGCGTTCGTCCGCAACCCCGCCGGCTTCCATCAACCCCGGCCGCCCTGGTTGATGTCGGTGTGTGCCCCGGCGCCGCCGCGCGGCACCGCCCCGGTCGGTGCGGACGATGGCGAGTTAGCCTGGGAAAAGCGGACATTCGACGCCGAACCGGTGCGTCGGGGGTTGCCGCTGGCGGGCGTGCGCATCATCGATCTGACCGCGTTCTGGGCGGGACCCGCGGCAACGCACCTCCTGGCCGCGTTCGGCGCCGACGTCGTCAAGGTCGAGTCGATACAGCGACCCGACGGCATCCGATACTCCGGCGGGATGCGCACCGATGTCGATGACTGGTGGGAGTACGGCTGGGTGTTCCAGGCGATGAACACCAACAAGCGTTCCCTCACACTGGATTTGGGCTCCGAGAAAGGCCATCGCCTGTTCACCGAGCTGGCCGCCGGCGCCGACGTCGTCATCGAGAACTTCTCACCGCGGGTGATGGACCAGTTCGGGCTCACCGCCGACGTGCTGCTGGAGGCGAACCCTAAACTCGTCGTTGCCCGGATGCCCGCGTTCGGGCTGGATGGCCCATGGCGCGACCGGGTGGGGTTCGCACCGACCATGGAGCAGATCGCCGGCCTGGCCTGGGTGACCGGACTGCCGGAGGCGCCGCCGGTCGCCCCGCGTGGTGCCTGCGATCCGCTGGCCGGAGTGCACGCCGCGTTCACCGTGCTGGCCGCACTGAGCTTCGCCGAGCGCACCGGAACCGGCCAGCTGGTCGAGCTGCCGATGCTCGAGACGGTGCTGAACGCCACCGCGATCCAGGCGATCGAATCCGACGTCTTCGGCAAAACGCTGAGCCGGCGCGGCAACCGCGGTCACTGCGACGTGGTCCAGAACCTCTATCGGTGCGCCGGTGAGGACCACTGGATCGCCGTGACCGTGCGCGACGACCGGCAGTGGCGTGCGCTGGTGGAACTGATGGATCGACCGAGCTGGTGCGACGAGACCCTGGCAGGCGTCGCCGGGCGGCGAACGTGCGCCGACGACATCGACGGCCGGCTCGCGGACTGGTTCGCCGGTCAGAAGCGCGACTCTGTGGTGGAGCGTCTGGCCGACGCCGGCATCCCCGCCGCGCCCGTCGTGTCGCCGTCGTTGGTCACCGAGAACCCCCAGCTGCGTGATCGCGGGTTCTTCGAATCCCTGCACCACGCGAGCACCGGAACGAACCTTTACCCGTGTCCGCCGTTCGCCGCACTCGCCGGTCGGGACAGGTGGCTGCGGCGGCCGCCGCCGAGGCTCGGCGAGCACAATGAACAGGTATTGCGCGAGCGGTGCGGTCTGACCGAAGAAGAGCTGAGCCATCTTGCAACCTGCGGGGTGATCGGGACCCGTCCCAAGGGCCTATGAGAAGTGGAGGGGTAGTCAATGCGTGTGACGGTCGACGAGAAATTGTGCGAGGCCAGCGGCTTCTGTGAATCGCTGGCGCCGGACGTCTTCGAACTCGGCGACGCCGACGCGGTGCAGATCGCGGACGGGCCGGTGCCGCCGCGCCTGGAAATCGATGTGCGCGCCGCGGTGGACCAGTGTCCCAAGGCCGCGCTGCGGCTGATCGACTGACGTATCGTCGCTCGGCAGCGGAAGAATCCAGTGGCATCCCGAGACATGACCAAGTACGCCGCGATGCGACCCTATTTCGAGGTCGTCGCCCAGGCCCTGAGGGGCCTGGTCGACGGCACCGATTTCTTCGACATGCACGCCGTGGACGTGGTGGTCGAGTACGTCATCACGGTCCCGGACTACCCGCGCAGGATCGTCGGCCGTGACGCCCTGGCAGAGCTGTACTCCGATTACGGGGATTCGATCGCGCAGAACGGCAGCAGCGACGTATACCGCTATTACGATCCCGAGCAGTCCGTGGTGGTCCTCGAGTACACCATGCACGGCACGGTGGTGAGCACCGGTGCGCCCTACCTCAACCGATTCATCTCGGTGATCACCATCAGGGACCGCAAAATTGTGCGTTGGCGCGACTATCTGGACCCGCTCGCGGTGTTCGCGGCATTCGGCACCACGCCCGCGCCCGGCGCCCACCCGTCCTGACTCGGGCAGTCGACCGGCGCTGGGCGGTGTGTCGCAAAAGCATTGGACGGCAACGAGTCACAAGATATCTACCGTCCTGGCCGCCGCCGGCAACCTGCATTGCCCCCGCCGGGCCGCCATGCGCGTTGACGTTCAATGCTTAAGATAGTAAAAATAGACGTAGGCGCCGAACGCAGGTAAGGGCGGCCCAGTGCGCTCGGCTCACATGGTCCAGGCGGGATACGGAGTGCTCGTGACGCAGACAATTTCGGACTCGGCGTCGGACCCGGCCGAAGACCCGTCGGAACGGGAATTCGGCCAGGCCGGCATCGCGCTGTCCACCTACCGGTTCCCGACGGGCTGGTTCATCGTCAGCTTCGCCTCCGACCTGGCCCCCGGCCAGGTCAAGCGCGCGCACTACTTCGGCGAGGAGCTGGTGCTGTTCCGCACGCAGTCGGGCCGGGTGCATGTGATGGACGCCTACTGCCAGCACCTCGGCGCGAACATGGGCGTGGGGGGCACCGTCGAGGGCGAGAACATCGTGTGTCCCTGGCACGGCTGGCAGTGGGCAGGTGACGGCACCAATGCGCTGATTCCCTACAGCAAGATCGGCTGCAAGAACAACGTCCGCATTCGCACCTACGCGAGCATGGAGTGGTACGGTTTCATCCTCGCCTGGCATGAGCGCCATGGCCGGGAACCGTACTGGCGGCCCCCGGCGCTGCCCGAACTCGAAACCAACGAGTACTACCCGCTGCACCCGCACAGCCAGATGCTCAATCGGGTGAAGGTCCACCCGCAGATGATCATCGAGAACGCGGCCGACCCGTACCACGTGCAATACGTGCACAAGGCCGCCAACCCCGCCACCACCGCGTCGTTCGAGGTGTCCGGTTACCATCTGCACGCCGCCGTCAACGCCCACTTCGGCGGGGGCCGGGCGCAGACCTGGCTGACCCCGAACGGACCCGTCGACGCCAAGGTCATCTACGACAACTACTCGCTGGGGCTGGGCGTGGTTCGCTTCCCCAGCGATCTGGTGGCCACCGTCCAGGTCACCGGGCAGACGCCGGTTGACGAGGACTACACCGACTACTTCTACACGCAGGCATCGATTCGTGAGCC
>JARLGR010000228.1 GCA_031292665.1 Mycobacterium sp.
ACTGCACAAGGTTCGGAACGTGAAAGATCATCTGCCGCAACGCCTTCGGTCCACTGTCGGCCGGAAGATGACCGACGCCTACCATGCCGGATCGGCGCTGGAGGCCGAGGCCGCGTTGCTGGCCCTGGCCACCGAACTCGAGCGCACCCACCCCGGGGCGGCGGCCAGCCTTTACAGTCGCCGTCGGCATCAAAACAGATCCCGCGCGGGTTTCAGGCTTCCAAGCCGGCACCGAGGCTGGGTCGATCGCCTTCACCTTCAAGATGCCCTCCTCCTGCGGGGCGCGCACTTCAGTCGGGCGAGCACGCACCGGCGTTTCTCGGACGGCATTTGGGCCGGTTCTGCAGGCGGCGGCAGCATGCGGTCAGTCGCGGTTCCAGCGCTTATTGCCAAATATGCTAGACAAATACTTGAACTTCAGTTTCTAACTCCTTATCATACTAGCAGTATGTATAGTACGTCTACGTTTGATCATCGGTTTACTAGGCGCGTGTCCGCGTCCAGATCATTCGTGCGGCACTACCTGAACCGCTGCAGCCATTCCGGTCGATATGTAAGCGGATAGGGGAGCACATGTCGTTCGTGCCCACGGATTCGATGCTGGCAGCATCGACCAAGAAGCTGCGGGCCGTCGGCACCGCGGTGAGCGCCGACAAAGCAGCGGCGGCCGCTTTCCCGGCCGGAGTTGCCCTTGCGGGGGCGGACGAAGCATTGGTGCGTATGGCAATGCAATTCACGGCACAAGCCGAGATGTTGCGGGCTATACGGGCGCAGGCTCCAGCGATTCTCCGGCAGCTTGTTGAAGTCTTATCGGCCAGCCCCGGCTCGCACCCGGTGGCCCAGGTCACCAACTCGGACGCGCGCCGCTGAGGAGCAGGGTTCCGGCGATGGACAACGTTGCGTTTCCATTGGCGATCGACCCCGCAAGAGTTCATGCCGGTCCAGGCTCAGATTCGCTGCTGGCCGCCAGCGTGGCCTCGAGCGATTTGGCCGGAGAACTACATCCCGCGGAATCCGCATAAGGGTGGGCACTGACCAGCAAACCGCGGCTCGCCCCGCAACGGCATCCGCAGCGACCGCGGCCTCGCCCTCGCGATCAAAATGAGCGCGAGGGCCGTTCCAGACGGACCACGACCGGTTTCCTGCCGTGCTCGCACTGGGTGAGCACCGGGTCGGCGCTGCTGAGCCGGGCAATGGCCATAAGATCCGGGTCCGGAACGTTGGTTCGCGGTGGCCACTCAGCGACCAGTACCGAATCCTGAATCACATGGTCGTGGTGGCGCAGGAAGCTGGCGTCCACATCGAACTGCCCGACGAGCTGCGCGAGCACTTTTTGGCTCACCTGAGTCGCCGTGGATCCCGTGGCCTCCATCAGTTGGGTCGCGACAGACGCGAAGACGACATCCGGGCGGCGCGCCACGGGATCCTCCCACTTGAAGCACATGCCCCAGCTGGGTGCCGGGCCCAATCAAGGGATGGGTCGTCTTCTAAGTTGCTTCGCCCAGTGCACGCCGACGAGGACTGAACTGGGCTACTTCGCGGCTTGCCTGGTGACTGTCCGGGCCGGTCACGACGTGGGTGTGCGCAGCGTAACACCCACGGCCCGTGCAGCTAGACAGCAATATTTACCCGGCGGAGGGCGCCTGAACGCAGGCGTAAAGTCCAGCGGCGGCTCGCAGTGAGACAAGTCACATTCGCGGCATGGACTGTCACGCTCGGCCGGCCTGCGGTGTCTCAAGGGCACAGGCCCGCTAGGAACGAGGAATAGGAGAAGGCAATGACCCAGGTGGCCGCACAGAGAACTCACGTCGTCGTCATCGGCGGCGGATACGCCGGAACCCTGGCCGCCAACCATCTGCGGCAGTGCCCGGACATCGACATCACCGTGGTGAACCCCCGCCCGGTCTTCGTCGAGCGAATTCGCCTGCACCAGTTGGTCGCCGACACCGGTGCCGCGACCGCCGACTACGGCTCGCTGCTCGGCGACGGGATTCGGCTGGTGGTCGACACCGTCGACCGCATCGCGGCCGGGGACCGGTGCGCGCAGCTCGGCTCGGGTACCGGGCTGGATTACGACTACCTGGTCTACGCCGTCGGCAGCACCGGTGCGACGCCCTTGACGGTGCCGGGAGCAGCCGAATTCGCCTACTCCGTAAGCGATCTCGAAAGCGCGCAACGGCTGCGGTACGCACTGGCCGACCTGCCGCCGGCCGCACCCGTGGCCGTGGTCGGCGGCGGGCTGACCGGCATCGAAACGGCTTCCCAACTGGCCGACCGGGGACGCCCGGTGACCCTGATCTGCGGGGCCGACCTCGGCCCGTCGTTGAGCGACCGGGGCCGACGTTCGGTGGCCAAGCGGCTGCGCCGTCTCGGCGTCGACGTCCGGGACCGCGCCGCCGCGACCGAAGTGCGCTGGAACGCGGTGCCGCTCACCGACGGCACCTTGGTGCCCAGCGCGGCGACGGTGTGGACGGCGGGGTTTGCCGTGCCGCATCTGGCCGCACGCAGCGGCCTGAGCACCGACGCCCTGGGGCGGCTTCTCGCCGATGAGACTCTGACCAGCGTCGACGACGACCGCATCGTCGCCGCTGGTGACGCCGTGGCGCCGTCGGGCCAACCGCTGCGGATGAGCTGCCAGGCCGCCGGCCCGCTGGGCGCCCAGGCCGCCAACACCGTGCTCAGCCGCATCGCTGGACGCACGCCGGCCGTCCTGAACCAGGCTTTCGTCGGTCAATGCATCAGCCTGGGCCGCGCCGACGCCGCGTTCCAGCTCGCCCGCAGCGACGACACGCCGATCAACCTGGTGATCGGGGGCCGCGTCGCGGCCTCGGTCAAAGAGGCGATCTGCAAGAGCACCCTGCGGTCCATCCGGCGCGAGGCCGCCAAACCCGGCTCGTACTTCTGGCTCAAGGGCGGCAAGCGACCCGGCAGTTTGCTGGCCGCCCCGCAGGTCGTGCCGCGATGACACGCGCACCGGCGGGCAGCGAGCACGCCGAGCGGTTCACCGTGCTACGGCCGCTGCTGTTCACGATCGCCTACGAAATCCTGGGCTCGGCCACCGAGGCGGACGACGTGGTGCAGGACAGCTACCTGCGCTGGGCGGGGGTCGACCTGGCGACGGTGCGCGAGACCAAGTCCTACCTGGCCCGGCTTGTCACCCGTCAGGCGCTCAACACACTGCGGGCCGGCGCCCGCCGCCGCGAGGAATACGTGGGGCCGTGGCTGCCCGAGCCGTTGCTCCTCGACGACCAGGATCCGTCGGCCGACGTCGTCCTGGCGGAATCGGTGTCGATGGCCATGCTGGTCCTGCTGGAAACGCTGAGTCCCGACGAACGGGCGGTGTTCGTGCTGCGCGAAGTGTTCGGCTTCGACTACGGCGAGATCGCCGCGGCGGTGGACAAACCCGCGCCGACCGTACGCCAGGTCGCGCACCGTGCCCGCGAGCACGTACGGGCCCGGCGGAGGAGGTTCGACGCGCCGGACCCGCAACGCAACGCAGAGATCACCGCCCAGTTCCTGCAAACGGCGGCCAGCGGCGACGTGCAGGCCCTGATGGCCTTGCTCGCCCCGGACGCCACCTGGACGGCCGACAGCGGCGGCAAGGTGAGCGCCGCCCGCCGGCCCGTCGTGGGCGCCGCGCGGGTCGCCGCGGCCATCACCGGGCTGATGCGCAAGGCCGGGGCGAACCTGCGGGTGCAGATGGTGACCTGTAACAGCGCTCCCGCCGTCTTCTTCTACCTCGGCGAACGCCTCGAGGGCGTGATCACGGTGGAGATCGTCGGGGACAAGATCACCAACTTCTACGTGATGCGCAACCCCGACAAGCTCGCGAGCCTCACGGCCGTGCGTGACATCAGCCGCGGATAGGCGACCGACGCCCCGAGGTGCGGTGACCCGCCACTCTGCCAAGCTAAGGCGGTGCGAATCGACCGGCTCGGTGACCTTGGTGCCGCCCCGGGGGTGCTGCGCGCGGTCGGTGATGCCACCACCCGGCTCGGTCTCCCGCCGCCGGCGGCGCTGACCGGCGAGTGGTTCGGTGCGCTGGCGGTGATCGCGCCGAGCCTGCCGGTGCAGCCGGTGGATACCCACGACGCGTTCCCGGCGTCGTCGGGCTGCGACGGGCGGGTCGCCCCCGATTCGCAGGCGGTCGGCGGCGGCTGGGTGGGTTACCTGTCCTATCCCGACCCGGCGGCCGACGGGCTGCCGAACCGGATTCCGGAAGCCGCCGGCGGCTGGACCGACTGCGTGCTGCGCCGTGACCCGGACGGGGTCTGGTGGCACGAAAGCCTGTCCGGTGCGCCGATGCCGGACTGGCTCACCGCCGCGCTGGCGGCGACCCCGGCACCGGCGCGCGAGTGCCGGATCGACTGGGACACCCCCGACCGGGCGGCACACCACGGCGGCGTGCTGGCCTGCCTGGAGGCTATCGCGGCCGGCGAGGTCTACCAGGCGTGCGTCTGCACGCAATTCAGCGGGACGGTCTCCGGGGCCCCGCTGGACTTCTTCGCCGACGGCGTCGCGCGCACCTCCCCCGCCCGGGCCGCTTACCTGGCCGGATCGTGGGGTGCGGTGGCATCGCTGTCGCCGGAGCTGTTCCTGCGGCGCCGCGGAGCGCTCGTGACCTCCAGCCCGATCAAGGGCACCCTGCCGCTGGATGCGTGGCCGTCGGCGCTGCGGGCCTCCGCGAAAGACGTGGCGGAGAACATCATGATCGTGGACCTGGTCCGCAACGACCTCGGCCGGGTGGCGGTCACCGGCACCGTCACGGTGCCCGAACTGCTGGTCGTGCGGCGCGCGCCCGGCGTCTGGCATCTGGTGTCCACGGTCTCGGCGCAGGTTCCCGTCGAGCTGCCGACGTCGGCGCTGCTGGACGCGGCCTTCCCGCCCGCCTCGGTCACTGGAACGCCCAAAGACCGTGCCCGCCAACTCATTTCGCGTTGGGAGCAGAACCGCCGCGGGCTCTACTGCGGAACAATAGGTTTGGCCTCGCCTGTGGCGGGTTGCGAGCTCAACGTCGCCATCCGCACCGTCGAGTTCGACGCCGCGGGCAACTCCCTGCTCGGCGTCGGCGGGGGCATCACCGCCGACTCCGATCCCGACGCCGAATGGGCGGAATGCCTCCATAAGGCATCCCCGATCGTGGGGGTGTCGTGCATCGCGACCGCGGGGGCGCGCCGTTAGCCGATACCGGACCGACGGGCTGCGGATTTGGGATAACGCCCGCATGACGGGCCGGTTGCGCCTAAGCTCGGACCATTGACCCGCGCCAATCGCGAGTCGACCGCTAGATGAGGTCCGTCATGAGAATCGCCCTCCTTGGCGCCGCGGCATCCGCCCTGCTCGGTGGAACGCTGGCGGTTACGCCCCTGACTTCGGTCAGCACGCCGCTGCCGGCCGGAGGAACATGCGGCGGTGGCGCGAAGTGCGAGCAAGTGGCCTCGGTCCTGATGCCCGAGACGCCGAAACCGGCCGCCGACACGGTGGCGCCGCCGACACCTTTTTCACCGGCCGCCAACGTGGCACCGCCCGGGCAGCCTGGCGGACCGGGCGGCCCCATAGCCGCCCGCGCGGTGCTGGGGACCGGGTCGAGCTCGGGACCCGGTGGGGGTGGCAGCGCGCCGGGCGCGGGGCTGCCGGCCATCGACCCCGGCCTACTCGGCGGCCTGCCCGATCCGGGCATGCTCGGCCTCGCTGACCCGTCGGCCTACCTGCCCGGGTTGGCCGGCCTGGCCGCCCTGCCGAACGCGGCCACCGCGGCCAACGCGATCGTCGGCCCTCTCATGGCCATCCCAGGCACCCTCGCGGGCGTGGCGACTGCTGGCATCAGCAGTTTGACCAGCCTCGCCTTCACGCTCATTGTGCTCCAAAACGAAGGTCTCCTGCCAAAGAACCTCAGCCTCGGCGGGCTTAACCTCTCCTCGCTCTCGGCGTTGGGCCTCCCCTTGCTGTCGGGGTTGAGCCTGCCCTCGCTGCCGGGGTTAAACCTCTCCTCGGTGTCAGGCATCCTGTCTGGGGTCGGTGTTCCCGCGCTTGCGGCAGCGGCGGCTCTCCCCGTGCTCTCCGGGGCATCGGGGATCAATCCTGCGTTGTTGGCGGCGGCGGCTCTCCCCGGACTCCCGAGCCTTCCCGGACTACCGGCGCTCCCCGGGATACCGGGTGGTGACACTGCGGCGCTGGCCGCCGCGGCGCTGCC
>JARLGR010000229.1 GCA_031292665.1 Mycobacterium sp.
AGCAAGGCGGCCGTTTCGGCGATGGTTGGCAGGCTGGCCGAGCCGGACGAAATCGCTTCTGTGGTCGCGTTTTTGCTCTCGCCGGATGCCTGCTACATCACCGGCGCGACGCTGGACGCCGCCGGGGGATGGATTTAGCTAAGGCAGTAATCCCCGGGGACCATGGCGCGGGTGCGTTCGAAGAATTTCCCGCCGCTGTAGGGCAACTGGGTGACAACCTTGCCGCTGGGATGGCGGAAGTAGTTCGAGCAGGCGAGCCAGACCTTGCCCGCCATGGCGGCCTGGACCTCGTCGTTGTAGCGTCGCTGCGCCGCGGCGGTGACCTCGACGGTGCGCGCACCGCGGCTCTCCAGGACGTCGAGAATGTGGCGGACGAAGGTGGTCTGCGCCTCGTGGATGTAGATGATCGAGTTCACCCCATTGGTGTTCGGGCCGTAGAGCATGAAGAAGTTCGGGTACCCGGCCACCAGCGTGCCCAGGTAAGCCTCCGCGCCGTCGCCCCACTCGTCGCGGAGGCGCCGGCCGCCGGTGCCGTACACGTCGATGCTGGCGAGATAGTCGGCGGCCTTGAAACCGGTGCCGTAGATGATGGTCTCGACGGGGTGTTCGACGCCGTCGACGGTGCGCACTCCCCGTTCGGTCAGCTCGGCGATGGGGGTCGTTTCCAGGCTGACGTTGGGCAGCGCGAACGTCGGGTACCAGTCGCGGGACATCAGCGGGCGCTTGCAGCCGACGGGATAGTCCGGTGTCAGCTGCGCGCGCAGTCGGGGGTCCGGCACCTTGCGCATCAGGTAGCTGCGGGCGAGCTCGGTGGCTTCGCGGGTCTGTGCGTCGTCGACGTCGAAGCTGGCCGACTCGTAGGCGTCGAAAGCCTCGTCGCGCAGCTTCTGCGCCGCGGCCGGGTCGCTTTCGAAGAGCTCCTGCTGCTCGCGTGTGAACGGAAAGTCGAAGCGCGGCGCGATCCAGATCGGCGTGCGCTGAAACACCGTCAGGTGCGCGGTCTTCGGCGCGATCGCGGGCACGTATTGGATCGCGCTGGCACCCGTGCCGATGGACGCCACCCGCTCCCCGGCGGTCGATTTGCTGTGATCCCAGCGCGCGGAATGGAATCGGCGGCCGCGGAACCGCTCCGCCCCCGGGATGTCGGGAATGTGGGGCACGTCGAGCATCCCGACGGCGCTGACCACCACGTCGACGTGGTGTTCCCGGCCGTCGTCGGCGGTCAGCGTCCAGCGGCGCCGCTCGTCCGACCAGCGCACCGTGCTGATCGTGGTGCCCGGCCGCAGGTGGGCGCCCAGCCCGTGCCCGGCGGCCACTCTCTCCAGATAGGCCAGGATCTCGGGCTGGTTCGCGTAGGTCTTGCTCCACCGCGGGTTGGGCGCGAACGAATAGGAGTACAGGTGCGACGGCACGTCGCAGGCCGCGCCGGGGAAGGTGTTGTGGCGCCAGGTTCCCCCGAACCCGTCGGCCCGGTCGAAGATGGTGAACTCGTATCCGCCGTCGGCGAGCTGGATCGCCATGGCGATGCCGCCGGCACCCGCGCCGATGATCCCGACGGTGAGCCGTCTACTCATTCAGGCCCACTGGGAAAAGTAGGGTCGCTCGGGTCGGCTCTTCTCCACCAGGATGAACACCACACCCCACGGATCGACGAACCACGTGGTGCGGACCCGCGCAACGTCGGCGATGCCGCGCACGAGGAACTGCACGCCCTTGCTTTCCAGTTCAGCCCGGGTGGCTTCGATGTCCTCACAGGTCAGTCCGACGTGGGACAGCCCGTGATCGTTGAGTGCCCTGCGGGCGGGACGCCCGCTGTGGGGAGGACGCCCTTCGGCGTCGAGATATTCGATCACCTCGAGCACCCGGTCACCATCGTCACCGAACCCCACGATGGCCGCTTTCATGCTGGGGTCGGACACCAGCTCCCCCATGTCGTCGCGAATGGCATCACCGGTCATCACGTAGGGCGGGGAAAGCACTTGCAGGCCTAAGACGTCGCGGTAGAACTCCACCGCAGCCTCACAATCGGGGACGCATACCCCGGTGTGGGCCAACCCGGTAATCACGTTCACCGACCTTACGTCGGGGAGCCGGTCAACGGGAGGTGCCGTCGCCAACCGGCGGCGCCCAACGCGGGTGAGTATTTTTGAGCCAGGGCTGCAACGGACAAAGAGACCCGCACATGGTCGGAGGCCGACGTACCGGACCAAAGCGGCCGCGTCGTTGTCGTCACCGGCGCGAACACCGGCATCGGCTACCACACGGCCGCCGTACTGGCCTTCCGCGGCGCACATGTCGTGCTGGCGGTGCGCAACCCCGAGAAGGGCAACGCCGCGCTGTCGCGCATCATCGCCGCCAGCCCGCGCGCGGACGTCACGCTGCAGGCGCTCGACCTGAGCTCGCTGGACTCGGTGCATTCGGCCGCCGACGCGCTGCGCGCGACCTACCCGCGCATCGACCTGCTGATCAACAACGCCGGCGTGATGTGGACGCCCAAGCAAGTCACCAAGGACGGCTTCGAGATGCAGTTCGGGCGGTGCTGGGGCCGGAGCTGTTCCAGAGTGCGGCGCTGGGCGGCGCTGCCGACGCTGCGGGCCGCCACCGATCCGGCAGCGCACGGCGGGCAGTACTACAGCCCCGACGGTTTCCTCGAGCAGCGCGGCCACCCCAAGGTCGTCGGATCCAGCCCGCAATCCCGCGACGAGGATTTGCAGCGTCGGCTCTGGGCGGTCTCCGAAGAGCTCACCGGCGTCACCTTTCCGGTTTGACGGGCGAATAATGGCGGGGTGCGCTCAGTTGACGAACATCGGCGTGTGGTAACGGAACTGATCCGCGCCCGACTGCCGGTGCCGGTCGCGCTGGCGGAGGCCCTGGGGCTGGTCCTGGCCGACGACGTGGTCGCGCGGTTGGCGCTGCCGGTCTTCGACAACTCCGCGATGGACGGCTACGCGGTGCGCGCCCAGGAGACGTCGGACGCGACACCCGAACGCCCAGTGGTGCTGCCGGTCGCCGAGGACATACCGGCCGGGCGCACCGACGGGTTGACGCTGCAACCCCACACCGCCCACCGCATCATGACCGGCGCCCCGGTGCCGGCCGGGACCACGGCTGTCGTGCCGGTCGAAGACACCGACGGCGGCGTGGACTCGGTGGCGATCCGCAAGCCCCGCCCGCCCGGCGCCCACATCCGGCGCGCGGGCGAGGACGTCGCCCCCGGCACCACCGTCCTGCGCAACGGCCAGGTCGTGACGCCGGCGGTGCTCGGCCTTGCGTCGGCGCTGGGCCTGGCCGAGCTGACGGTGATCCCCCGCCAACGGGTGCTGGTGGTGTCCACCGGGTCGGAGCTGGTGGCGCCGGGCAGTCCGCTGCGGCCGGGGCAGATCTACGAGTCCAACTCGATCATGCTGGCCGCCGCCGTGCGCGAGGCCGGCGCGCAGGTGATCGCGGTCGCCACCGCCGAAGACGATGTCGCGCAGTTCAGTTCGCTGCTCGACCGCTATGCATCGGACGCTGACCTGATCATCACCAGCGGCGGGGTCAGCGCCGGGGCTTACGAAGTGGTCAAGGACGCCTTCGGCCGGGAGGGCGACCAGGGGGTGGAATTCGTCAAGGTGGCCATGCAACCGGGCATGCCGCAGGGCATCGGGCGGGTGGCCGGCGCGACGATCGTCACCCTGCCCGGCAACCCGGTCAGCGCGCTGGTGTCCTTCGAGGTGTTCATCCGGCCCGCGCTGCGCAAGGCCATGGGCCTGCCCGATCCCGAGCGGCCGCACCGGCCCGCCATCCTCGCCGAGTCGCTGACGTCGCCGCGCGGCAAGCGCCAGTTCCGCCGCGCGTTCATCGACCATGAGGCCGGCACCGTCGTCAGCTACGGCCCACCGGCGTCGCATCATCTGCGGTGGCTGGCGTCGGCCAACGGGCTGCTTGAGATCCCGGAGGACGTCGTGGAGGTGGCCGCCGGGACCGAGCTGCAGGTGTGGGATCTGAGCTAGCCCAGCTAGCCGGTGGGGGCCGCCGCTCCCCCGTGGAATTCGTCGGCCGCGTCGAACGCGCTGCTGCAGCGGATGGCCACGGCGGCGATCGTCATCATCACGGGGATGGTGACCAGCGCGGCCTGCAGTCCTATCGACCCGGCCAGGTGGCCGATCAGCGGGGGGCCGAGCAGGTAGCCGATCCACCCGGTCGCGGCGACGAGCGCGATCGCCGATCCCGCGGTGCCGGCCGAGTAGGCGGCGCTGAACGCGGTCGGCACCAGCAGCGCCACCCCGGCGCCCAGGGAGGCGAATCCGATGACGCCGACGCTCGCGCTGCCGGTCACCAGCGCCACGCCCATGCCCGCCGCGCCCAGCAGCGCGAGGGCCGGCAGCAACCGGCGGCTGGGAACCCGCGCGCGCACGCGTATGGCGCCCAGCCGGGTGACGACCATGGCCAGCGTGTAGGCCGCATAGCTCAGGGCGGAGACGCCCGGGCCCGCGCCGACGGCGTCGCGCAGATACGTGGCCGACCAGTCGGTGGCGGCGCCCTCGCACAGGAAGGACACGAAGGCCACCGCCGCGAGGCTCGCCACGGTCGTCGTCATCCAGGCGCGCCCGGGCCGGTCCGCGGGCGGCGATGACCCCGCTGCCTGGTCGGGAATCAGGTGGCGGGTAAGCCCTTCCCCGACGATCAGGACGACGATTCCGAGGACCGCCAGTTGTGCGGCCAGGCCGATGCCCGTACTGACGCACGTCGCCCCGATCGCGGCGCCCAGCAACGAGCCGACGCTCCACATGCCGTGGAAGCGGGCCATGATCGGGGCCCGTGCCAGCCGCTCGACCGCGGCGGCCTGCGTGTTCATCGCGACGTCCAGCGCGCCCTGGAAGAACCCCCACAGCGCCAGCGCCGCAAACAGTGCCGCCCCGGAGCCGGCCAGCCCCACCGTGGTCCCGGCGGCGGCGTAGCCCGCGAGCGTGACGGGGACCAGCCTGCGGCTTCCCCAGCGGGGCAGCGCCCAGTGACTGAGGAGCGTCGCCGCGACGGATCCCAGCGGCGCTCCGAACAGCGCCGTTCCCAGCGCCGCGTCGGACAGGCTCAGCTCCGCCTTCACCCGCGGGATGTGGGCGGCCCACGACGAGAAAACGACGGCGTGGACCATGAACGCGGCCGTGACTCCTACCTTCGCGCGGCGCAGTTCCGGCCCCGTTACCATGTCGAGAAACTACGTTCCCGCTGCGCACCCGAACCAATCCCCGCGGCTTTCGTAAGATGGCCGCGTGGCACGACGCCCCCGCACCGACCCGGCTTTCAGCCCGCAACACGTGCTGGAGCTGGTGCGCTCCGCCGTTCCGCCGGTCCATCCCGCCGGGCGGCCGTTCATCGCCGCCGGTCTGGGGGTGGCCCTGGCCGGACGCCGCCACCGGTGGCTGCGCCGGGCCGGCCTGCTGGCCGCGGGCGCCTGCGCGGGGTTCTTCCGTGATCCCCCGCGGGTGCCGCCCACCCGGCCCGGCGTCGTGGTGGCGCCGGCCGACGGAGTGGTCTGCGTCATCGATGCGGCGGCCCCGCCCGCCGAACTCGGCATGGGCGACGCGCCGCTGCCGCGGGTCAGTATCTTCCTGTCGCTGCTGGACGCGCACGTGCAGCGCGCACCGGTGAGCGGTGAGGTGGTCGCGGTGCAGCACCGGCCCGGCCGGTTCGGGTCGGCCGATCTCGCCGCGGCGAGCACCGAAAACGAGCGCACCAGCCTGCGGATCCGGACGGACACCGGCGCCGAGGTCACCGAGGTCGTCGTCGTGCAGATCGCGGGGCTGCTGGCCCGCCGCATCGTCTGCGACGCGCATCTCGGAGACAAGCTGTCGATCGGTGACACCTACGGCCTGATCCGGTTCGGCTCCCGGCTGGACACCTATCTGCCGGCCGGCGCGGAACCGGTGGTGCAGGTCGGCCAGCGCGCGATCGCCGGCGAGACCGTGCTGGCCGACCTGTCATGATCAGCAAGCCCCGCGGCAGGCGGGCGGTCAACCTGCAGATCCTGCCCAGTGCCATGACGGTGCTGTCCATCTGCGCGGGCATGACCGCGATCAGGTTCGCGCTCGAGCACCAGCCCAAGGCCGCGATGGCGCTGATCGCCGCGGCCGCGATCCTGGACGGCCTGGACGGCCGGGTGGCCCGCATCCTGGACGTGCAGTCGCGCATGGGCGAAGAGATCGACTCGCTGGCCGACGCCGTGAACTTCGGCGTGACACCGGCGATCGTGCTCTACGTGACCCTGCTGGCGAAGTCGCCGGCCGGCTGGGTCGTGGTGCTGCTGTACGCGGTGTGTGTGGTGTTGCGGCTGGCGCGGTTCAACGCGCTGCAGGACGACGGGACGCAGCCCGCCTACGCGCACGAGTTCTTCGTCGGGATGCCCGCGCCGGCGGGCGCGGTGTCGATGATCGGTCTCATCGGGCTGAAGCTGCAGTTCGGCACGGGCTGGTGGACGTCGACCGTCTTCCTGTGCATCTGGATCACGGGAACGTCGGCGCTGATGATCAGCAAGATCCCGATGCGCAAGATGCACGCCGCCGCGGTGCCGCCTAACTGGGCCGCCCCGCTGCTGGCGCTGCTGGCGATCTGCGCGGCGGCCGCCGTGCTGGCCCCCTACGTCTTGATCTGGGTGATCATCATCGCCTACCTGTGCCACGTCCCGTTCGCGGTGCGAAACCACCGCTGGCTCGCCGCGCACCCCGAAGCGTGGGCAGACCCACCCAAGCAGCGCCGCGCCGCGCGGCGTGCGATACGCCGATCACAGCCCCACCGCCGGTCGATGGCGCGGCTGGGGCTGCGTAAACCGGGCGGGCGCCTGCCATGACTGACGGCGCGGGCCGCCAGCTCACCCTCACCGCCCGGCTGAACACCTCCGCCGTCGACTCCCGCCGCGGCGTCATCCGCTTGCACCCCAGCGCCGTTGCCGCCCTTGGCATTCGCGAGTGGGACGCCGTGTCGCTGACCGGGTCGCGCACCACGGCGGCCGTCGCCGCCCTGGCCGACCCGGGCATCCCCGTCGGCACCGTGCTGCTCGATGACGTGACGCTGTCCAACGCGGGCCTGCGCGAGGACACTGCGGTGATCGTCAGCACCGTCACCGTCTACGGCGCGCGGTCGGTGACGCTGAGCGGCTCCGCGCTGGCCACCCGGTCGATTTCGCCGGTCACTTTGCGTCAGGCCCTCCTTGGCAAGGTGATGACCGTCGGCGACGCGGTGTCGCTGCTGCCCCGTGACCTGGGCCCCGGCACCTCGACGTCGGCGGCCACCCGGGCGCTGGCCGCCTCGGTCGGCATCAGCTGGACCTCTGAGCTGTTGACCGTCACCGACGTCGACCCCAACGGGCCGGTCAGCGTGCAGCCCAACTCCCTGGTCACCTGGGGCACCGGGGGCCCGGCCGGCGCGGGGATCCTGGGGACGTCGACGCACGAACAGCTGAGCACCGGGACGCCCGAGATCCTGGTCGAAGAGCTCAAGGGCTCGCAGCCGCAAGCCGCCAAGCTCGCCGAATGGCTCAAGCTCGCACTCGACGAACCGCACCTGCTGAAGTCGCTGGGCGCGGCCACCAACCTCGGGGTGCTGGTATCGGGACCGGCCGGGGTGGGCAAGGTGACGCTGGTGCGCGCGGTGTGCGACGGCCGCAGGCTGGTGGAGCTCGACGGGCCGGAGGTTGGCGCACTGGGCGCCGACGACCGGCTGAAGGCCGTGACCGCGGCGGTGCAGAGGGTCCGCGACGGTGGTGGCGTGCTGCTGATCGCCGACGTCGACGCCCTGTTACCGGCGGACCCGGAGCCGGTGGCCGCCCTCGTCCTGGGCGAGCTGCGCACCGCCGTCGCCACCCCCGGTGTCGCACTGATCGCCACCTCCGCGCGACCCGACCAGCTCGATGCCCGGATGCGCGCCCCGGACCTGTGCGACCGGGAGCTGAGCCTGCCGCTGCCCGACGCCGCCACCCGCAAGGCGCTGCTGGAGGCGCTGCTCAAACCGGTGCCCGCCGGCGACCTCGAAATCGATGTAATCGCTGCTCGCACACCGGGTTTCGTGGTCGCCGACCTGGCCGCGCTGCTCCGCGAGGCGGCGCTGCGCGCGGCGTCTCGGGCCAGCACCGACGGTCAACCACCGCAGCTAAACCAGGACGACCTCGTCGGCGCGCTGTCCGTCATCCGGCCGCTGTCGCGCTCGGCCAGCGAGGAGCTGACGGTCGGCAACATCACGCTCGACGACGTCGGCGACATGGCGGACGCCAAGCAGGCGCTGACCGAAGCGGTGCTGTGGCCGTTGCAGCATCCCGACACCTTCTCCCGGCTGGGTGTCGATCCCCCCCGCGGGCTGCTGCTGTACGGCCCGCCCGGCTGCGGCAAGACGTTCGTCGTCCGCGCGCTGGCCAGCACCGGCCAGCTGAGCGTGCTCTCCGTCAAAGGCTCGGAGCTGATGGACAAGTGGGTCGGCGCGTCGGAGAAGGCGGTCCGCGAACTGTTTCGACGGGCCCGGGACTCCGCCCCGGCGCTGATCTTCCTCGACGAGGTGGATGCGCTGGCGCCGCGCCGCGGGCAGAGCTTCGACTCGGGCGTGACCGACCGGGTGGTGGCCGCGCTGTTGACCGAGCTCGACGGCGTCAACCCGCTGCGCGACGTGGTGGTGCTGGGCGCCACCAACCGGCCCGACCTGATCGACCCCGCCCTGCTGCGCCCCGGCCGCCTGGAGCGGCTGGTGTTCGTCGAACCGCCCGACGCCGACGCCCGCCGCGAAATCCTGCGCACCGCCGCGAAATCGATCCCGCTGAGCGCCGATGTCGACCTTGACGACGTGGCCGCCGGGCTCGACGGCTACAGCGCGGCCGACTGCGTGGCGCTGCTGCGGGAGACCGCGCTCACGGCCATGCGGCGATCCATCGATGCCACCGACGTCACCGCCGCCGACCTCGCGGCGGCGCGCAAAACCGTGCGCCCTTCGCTGGACCCCGCGCAGGTGCAATCGCTGCGGGCCTTCGCCAAGGCCCTCTGATCGCCGCGCATCGGGCCTATTTTTGCAGTTGACTGCAAAATTGCGTTCTACTGCAGATGCGGGCTAGGGTGAGCGAACTACCCCGGCAATCAAGCGAGGGAAGCCGATGACAGCCACGGCAGCGCGACCGGTCAGCGAATTCATGAACGACCCGATCGGCTTTTTCGGCCAGTCCTACACCCGGATGCACAGCGTCGACCGCCACGAGCTCGAAGGGCTGCAGCGCGAGGCTATGGGCATCCGCTTCCGGGAGCACTACGACACCATCGAGATGCTGCGCAAGCTGGCCGACCGGCTCGGCATCACAGCACTCGACGAGTTCAACGACGTTGCGCCACTGATGTTTTCGCACACGGCGTTCAAGTCGTACCCGGCGGTGCTGATCGACAAAAAGCGCTTCGACCTGATGACCAAATGGCTGGACAAGCTCACCAGCAACGACCTGTCCGAGGTCGATACCTCCGGGTGCACCGGCATCGACGACTGGATCGACCGCCTCGACGAGCAGACACCGCTGGAGGTGATCACCTCGAGCGGCACTACCGGCACCATCTCGATCCTCCCCAAAGACAAGCGCGGGGCCGAAGAGGGCATGGTGCTATGGAAGATCTGCCTATTCCAGACCTTCGGCCAGGAGCCGACCGAAGCCGAACTCAACCCGTCGGTGGATGTGGTCTGGCCCAACTTCGCCCACGGCAAGCTCGGACACCTGCGCATCGCCAATATGATCAAGCGCGGCTTCACCGGCGGCGACGAAACCCGATTCCACGCGCTCTACCCTTTCGCGGTGGACACCGATCTGATGTTTCTGGCGTCCAAGATGCGCGCGGCCGCCTCGCGCGGTGAACTCGACCGACTCGAGATCGACCCGGCGCTGGCCGCCCGTAAGGACGAATTCATCGCCTTGCAGGCGCGCCAGGCCCAGGACATGGACGCGTTCTTCACCCGCATAACCGAACAACTTCGGGGTAAGCGGGTGTTCATGCTCGGCACCTACCACCTGATGTACGACATCGCCCTGGCCGGCCTGCGGCGGGGAGTGCGCAACGTCTTCGCCCCGGACTCGGCGATTCTCACCGGCGGCGGGATGAAAGGCATTGCGCTGCCTGAGGATTTCATGGACGTTATCAAGGAATTCCTCGGCGTCGACCGAATCCAGGTCGGTTACGGCTTCTCCGAGTCGAGCACGTTCCACTGGGGTTGCAGCGAGGGCCGCTACCACGTGGCACCGTGGGTCATCCCGTTCGTGCTCGACCCCGACACCAGCG
Organism: Mycobacterium sp.; assembly: GCA_031292665.1. Taxonomy (GTDB): domain Bacteria; phylum Actinomycetota; class Actinomycetes; order Mycobacteriales; family Mycobacteriaceae; genus Mycobacterium. The sequence goes on from JARLGR010000229.1 coordinate 10,272, forward strand.
AGCCGCTTCCCCGTACCGGTGTGCAGACGGGCCGGGCGGCCGTCTATGACATTTTGCTGCGCGCCCATTGGGGCGGCGTCATCTCCGGCGACGAGGTCACGATCGACTGGGACCTGCGGTGTCCGTGCGGACAGGCCTCCGTGGCGTTCGAACGCGACATCATGCGCTACAGCGAGAAAGCGGGTGTCGAAGACGACCGCATCACTTGCGCCGCGACGCATGAGGTGCACGACGAGGCGGTGAACTTCATGAAGGGTATCGACCTGTGATCGCTTACACCGTACCGCTGTTCTTGCGGGGTCGGGTCATCACCGACGACCTCGTCCCGTTCCATACCCGCGTCGGCGCGGCGCAGTTCCAGGCGCCGGACATGGGCAAGTACGTGCGGCACCTGCCGCTGAAAAGCCCGGCGGACATGAGCGACCTCTACCAGTTGAGCTTCGACGAGATCCTCGATGTGCTCGAAACACTGGGCGGCGCGCTGGACTTCGAGTCCAACGCCCACCTCCAGGAGGCCTACGAAGCCTCGCTCATAGCCAATGTGCTGCCGGCGGAAATGCTGAAGAACAGCTATCGCGTTCTGCGGCCGTTGTTTTCCCGGGACAGTGTCACCGAAATCGCCGACAGCCAGGTGGGGCTGAACTACCTCAATGGATGGGTTTCGCATAAACTGCGCGACGGTCGTGAGCTGCGTGTGCGGGCCTTCGGATCCCGAACCCTGCACATCCCGGCGGGCAACGGCGGACTGGTCTCGGCGGTGACCATCCTGCGTTCGGTGATCACCCGATCCGACGTGATCATCAAGGCGCCGTCCAACGACCCTCTCACCGCGATCGCGATAGCTCGCACGCTGGCCGACGTCGCGCCCGACCATCCGGTCACCAAGCACCTGGTGGTCGGGTATTGGAAGGGTGGCGACCTGGACGTCGAGGAAATCCTCTACCAGCCGCAGCACATCGAAAAGATCGTGGCGTGGGGCGGCCTGGCGTCGGTCAAGCACGTAACCCGATACATCCAGCCGGGATTGGAGCTCATCGCGCTGGACCCCAAACGCAGCGCCACCATCATCGGCCGCGAGGCGTTCAGCGACGAGCACACGATGCGTGAGGTGGCCCGCCGGGCGGCGATCGACATCGGCGTGGCCAACCAGGAAGGCTGCGCCAATGCCCGGGTCATCTACGTGCTCACCGGAACCGATGCCGAAGGCCTGGCCAAAGCGAATCGGCTCGGCGAACTGATCTACCGGGAACTGGTGTCGCTGCCCGCGGTCGTCAGCACCGCGCCACTGTACCCAGATCGCGAGCTGCTCGAGCACCTGGCGGCCTCACGAATGACCGACGACTTCTACCATGTCATCGGCGGCGAGCAGCGCGAGGGAGCCATCGTGGTCTCGCAATTCGATGAGCCGGTGGACTATTCGGCGATGCTGTCCGGGCGGGTCGCCAATATCGTGCCCGTGGACAGCATCGACAAGGTGACGGCCGCGGTCAACGCCTACACGCAGACGATCGGCATCTATCCCGAATCGCTCAAGCGCCGATTACGAGACACTTTGCCGCTGTTCGGCGCTCAACGCCTGACGAGCCTGGGCTACGCGTGCAGTGTTGCGGTTGCGATGCCGCAAGACGCCATCGAGCCGATCCGGCGGATGTGCAAGTGGATCGTCGACGAGGAATGTGATCCCGAGGCGGTTGTTCCCCTGTGGCAGCTGGCGCCGGCATGACCGGACGTCGCAGTGCCCTGCAGGTCGTCGAGGGAATCGACCTGTCCGGCAAGGTATGTGTGATCACCGGCGCGTCGTCCGGGCTGGGCCGCGAGTCGGCCCGGGCGCTGGCTTTCGCGGGCGCGCACGTGATCTTGGCCGCCCGCAACCGCGAGGCCCTGTCGCAGACGGCCGGGTGGATAGCGGCCGAGGTGCCCGGTGCGTGGGCGTCGACGGTGCGGCTCGACCTCACCGCGCTGGCCAGTGTCCGGGCGGCGGCGGGCGCGATCCGCGACATCACGCCGGTCGTCGATGTTTTGATGAACAATGCGGGCGTCATGTTCACCCCCTTCGGCAGGACCGCGGATGGATTCGAGTTGCAGATCGGCACCAACCATTTCGGGCACTTCGAACTGACCAGGCTGCTGGTACCGCAGCTTTCCGCCGCGGGGAGTGCCCGCATCGTCAACCTCTCCTCCGGAGGCCACGTCCTGGGCGACGTCGACCTCAACGATCCCAACTGGGAGAGCCGGGAGTACGACAAGTTCGTGGCCTACGGCGCGTCCAAGACAGCAAACATCCTGCACGCCAAGGAAGCCGACCGACGCCTGCGCGATGTGGGAATCCGGGCCTACGCCGTCCATCCCGGTACTGTGGCCACCTCGCTGGCGCGGTACATGACCCGATCGGACTTTTCGCGGCTACGCGACTACGTTGCCGCCGACGCGGCCACGCGCGGCGAACCGACCGACGGCTACCTCGACTTCACCGCCCCCGACTACGGCGCGGCCACCCAGGTGTGGGCCGCGGTGAGCCCGGAGCTTGCGAGCCGGGGTGGTTCGTATCTCGAAGACTGCGGCATCAGCGAAGCGGTGGAACCTTACGCCTGCGACGAGCAGCACGCGGCCCGCCTGTGGGCTCTCTCCGAGAAGCTCTGTGCGACACGATGAACAGAACTGAGCGACGCAAGCTCGAGGTGCGGGAGAAGATCCTGGCGGCCGCGTTCGATCTGTTTCTGAGCCAAGGTGTGGCGGCCACCCGAATCGAGGAGATCTGCGAGCGCGCCGACGTCGCCAACCGGACGTTCTTCAACCACTTCGCGACCCGTCAGGACATGATCCGGGCGCTGGCCGAGCGGCGACTGGTCAACCTGCACGACGTCGTGTTCGACCGCGCCGACGAGGCGATCCCTGCGCGGCTGGTCGGGGTGTTCGACGACATTGCCGCCGCACTGGTCGGATCGGGAGACACCTACCGCGAGATGATCGGGGAAATGCTCGCCACGAGCGGCTATGGCATCCAGCGCGGATCCAAGCTGCACGACACGTTCGTCGAACTGGTCAAGGAGGGGGTATCCCGCGGTGAGGTCAGCGCGCGGCACGACGCAGAAACGCTGGCGGACATCATCGTTGGTGCGCTGTCCGGTGGCATCGTCAACTGGACGGTCGACCGGACTTATTCGCTGGAGACCAACCTGCACAACCTCGCTGTCACCCTGGCCCACTTGCTCAGTGTCTGAGGTGCGGGCTCACGGCTCGGGCAGCGCGGTCCAATCGCGAGAGAGCCGCGAGGTGAACCGCGGCGGCCGGCGATCGAGGAATGCGGCGACTCCCTCGCGGGCGTCGGCGCCACCCATCACGCGTTGGTGCAGTTGCGTTTCCAGCGACGCGACCTGCCTCGGGGTGTAGTGGTGGCTCGCGCTGTCCCACAGCAGTCGCTTGCATAGCGCCGCCGACATCGGAGCCACGTTGACCGCGATGTCGCGGGCCGTTTCCAGCGCATCCCCGAGCACCTGGCCGGCGGGTAAGGCCCGGCTCGCGATGCCGAGCGCCACCGCCTCGGTGCCCGTGAACGTTCGCCCGGTGAGCAGGATGTCGGCGGCCACGCCCAGGGTGGCCAACTGCGCCAGCGTCCAGTGCGACATGCAGTCGGGGAGCACGCCCCGACGCACCTGCACCGCGCCGTATTTGGCGTCCTCGGCGACGATGCGGATGTCCGCCTGCAACGCGATGGTCAGGCCGATCCCGATGGCGTGGCCGTTGAGCGCCGCGATCACCGGCTTGCGCAATTCAAACGCGGCCGGGGTGATCGGTGACGCCGAGAACGAGCCACCACCCGCGGGGGCATCGAAAGGGTTCGCGCCGCCGGAGAAATCAGCCCCGGCACAGAAGGCCCCGCCCGCACCGGTGACCACGATCGCCCGGACGCCGTCGTCCTCGTCGCACTCCCGATACGCCCGGCTCAGCAGCACCCCCATCTGCGCGGTGTAGGCGTTCAAGTGGTCCGGGCGATTGAGCGTGAGCACCGCGACGCCGTCGTTGACGTCCACCACCACGTCCGCGCTCACCGTGGGACCGGGGCTTGGTGCAGGGCGCCGATCAGATCGGCGATGTCGGCGCTGCGCGGGGTGTAACCCGGGAAGTAACAGCACACTTCGGCGGCGTGGTCGCCGAAACGCGCGACGATCTGCTGAGCGCATTCCTCGGGTGTTCCCATGATCCCGATCCGGGCGACCATCGGGTCGGTGATCAGTCGGCGCATCTCGGCGAACCGGCCCTGCTTGGACAGCGCGTTGAGCTCCGGCTGAATTTCGGGCCAGCCCTCCGCCTCCAGCACGGGCAGGTAGGCGGGGGTGGAGCCGTAGAACGAGATGAGGGATGCCACCCCGTCGATCGCGGGTGCCAAGTCGGCCTCGTCGCGGCCGACGGCGACCATGGCCTGCGCGACGATCTGGAAATCCCGAGCCGTTCGGCGGGAACGGCGCAGTCCCTCGCCGACCGCGGGCATGGTGCGCTCTTCGAAATGGCGGGCACTGTTGAAAGGCATCACCAGTAGCCCGTCGGCGACCTGGGCGGCGGTGCGCGTCATGATCGGGCCCAGCGCGCCCAGCAGCACCGGAGGCGGCCCAAACGGGTTGGGGCCGGGATTGAAGTTGGGCGCCATGATCGTGTGCGTGAAGAACTCGCCCCGAAAGTTCAAGCGCTCCTGGCCTTCCCAGGCCGCGAACACCGCCTTGATCGCGGCGACGGTTTCGGCCATCCGCGCCGCCGGCCGCTCCCACTTAGTGCCGTAGCGCTTTTCGATATGGGCACGCACCTGCGAGCCCAGCCCGAGCCGGAACCGGCCGCCGCTGTACAGCTGCACGTCGTAGGCGGCGTGCGCCAAATGCAACGGGCTGCGCGGCGGGGCGATCGCCACGTTCGTCATCAATTGCAGGCTGGTCGCACCGGCGGCGATCAGCAGCGGGAAGAACACGTCGTGCTGGCCCTCGAAGGTGAACAGGCCGTCGGCGCCGGTCGCGGCGATGTCGGCGGCGCTCGCCCCGGCCTCGGTCGGTGAGCCGTTGACCTGAAGATGTACTTTCATGCGCCCATCTACTCGGAGAGCTGGAACTCCACGATCTCGATGACGGCGTCCACCGCCTCGCTGAGCCCGACGAGTCGGTCGGCGGCCGAGGGCGCCGCCAGCACCGAGTAGCGGTCGGCGGTGCCGATCGGGATCCGGGACGCCAACGCGAACAGACGCTGTCCCGGATCGCCACCCTCGTCCTCGCCCAGGAGCACGTCGCGACCCGGCAGCACGATGTCGCGGGCCTCCGCGATCCGCTCGAACAGGGCCATCGCCCGGTCTTCGACGTCGAGCAGCTGCGCCGGGGTCACCGGCTCCCCCGGCTCGTCGGGCCAGAGGCTGACGTCCGCGCGCGGGTAGGGTTCGTCGGGCAGCCATTGCGTCACCCGGATTCGCTCCCCGGTCCGGCAGCGCAGCGAGTATAGGCCCGCGCCGTGATCGGCCCATTCGGTGATCCTGCACACGACGCCGACATCGGAGCGCGCATCCTCACCGCCGACCTCGCGGCCCGCGGCGATCAGCACCACGCCGAACGGATCCCCGCTGTCGGTGCAGTGCCGCACCAGCGCGCCATAGCGAGGCTCGAAGATCCGCAACGGCAGATCCTCGTCGGGCAGCAGCGCCGACTCCAGCGGAAACATCGCCAACTCAATCGATTCCGGAAACACCATCAGATCTCCAGCTCACCCACCAGCGCGTCGACAACTGCACGCAGGTCGCCGTCGTGCTCCTCGGCCACCCGCCGCTGCCGCTGATACGAGGCGCCCCGGCGCGGAATGTCGCCCACCGCGGCAAGCTCATCGACGCAATTCAGCGACTTCGCGACCGGCTCCAGGCGGGTCAGCACGTCGGTGAGATCGTCGGTCACCAGTCGCTCGTTGCTGTCGGCGTCCAAGATGATCACCGCATCCAGGCCGTAGCGGGCCGCGCGCCACTTGTTTTCCTGGACGTGCCAGGGCGGCATGGTCGGCAGCGTCTCACCAGCGTCCAGCCTGCGATCGAGGTCGACGATCAGGCAATGTGTGAAGGCGACCAGCGCGCCGAGCTCACGCAAATTGGACACTCCGTCGCACACCCGCACCTCCAGGGTGCCCAGGTGCGGCGACGGCCTGATGTCCCAACGGATCTCGTTGATGTGGTCGATGATGCCGGTCTTCTTCTGGTCGTGGACGAAGCCTTCGAACTCCGTCCAGGTCTGAAACTGAAACGGCAGCCCGGCGGTGGGCAGCTGCTGGAACATCATCGCCCGATTGCTGGCGTAGCCGGTGTCTTCGCCGCCCCACCAGGGGGACGACGCCGACAGCGCCAACATATGCGGGTAGTACTTCAGCAATGACGACATGACCGGCATCACCTTGTTCGCCGAGGAGATCCCGACGTGCACGTGCACTCCCCAGATGAGCATCTGCCTGCCCCACCACTGTGTGCGCTTGATCAGCTCGGCATAGCGCGGCGCGTCGGTGAGCTTCTGGTTGGACCACCGCGCAAACGGGTGGGTGCCGGCGGAGAAGAGTTCCATGCCGCGGTCCCGGACGATCCGCCGGGCCGGGCCGAGAGTACCGCGCAGGTCCTCGATCGCCTCCCCGGCGCTGTCGCAGACGCCGGTCACCACTTCGACCGTGTTGCGTAGCAATTCCTTGTGCACGCGCGGGCTTTCGCCGATCTCCGCGATGACCGAGGTGGCCTCGTTGCTCAGGTCGCGGGTGTGCGCGTCGACGAGCGCGAACTCCCACTCGACGCCGATGGTCGGCCGCGGCGAGGGCGCGAAATCGATACGGGCCTCGCCCTTTTTCAAGGCGCTTTCGGGGGACCTTCTGGCGGCGCTGCTAGCCGGCACCGATGACACCGCACGCCACCCGCTTGCCGGCGTCACCGGTGGTCATGGTCATTTCGTCGGGACCCGGCGCCCCATTGGCCTGGTTGTAGCGATCGGCGGGGATGTTGGCGAAGTTGTCCGCACCGGCATGAATGATTATCGCCGTCTTCTCGCCGGTCAGCAGGTCCTCCATGGCGAAGGCGTCGGTGGTGGTGACCAGCATCCCGGAACCGTCCTTGCGGACCTGCAACGAGGTCAGGTCGCCACTTGAGGGCTCGCCGGCGTGCCCGGGCGCCTGGAAGTGTCCGCCGGCGGACAGGAAGTCCCCTGCCGCGCCGCCGGTGGGCGCGACCGAGTTGGCCTCGCACTTACCCACTTTGTGGATGTGCACGCCGTGGAATCCGGGCGCGAGCCTCCCGGGACCGCTCGTCGCGATCGTGATGGTGGCATAGCCACTGGCGCCACTGCCGAAATCGAACTTGGCCGTCGCGACCTCGGTGCCGTCGGGCGCCCTCAGCCGGGCCGTCAGGCCCTGCGCCCCGGGCTGCGCGGCCTCGGCGCTCGAGGGGGCGGACGCCCCGGTCCATATCGCCGGGGTGGTACCGGGGGACGACGCCGGGAGCTGGTTCGGCGAGCAGGCACTGATCAGCCCGACGGACGTGACCAGAACCAATAGGGACGGTGCGGCCACGGTGGCGGCAGCCTTGCGGTGACCGGGGAGGCTAGGCATAGCGGAAGCCTAACCCGTGTCGTCTGCGTCAGCTGGCAACAAGGACGATGACGCCTGGCGGCTGGTTGCTGAGGGCGGGGATGCGCGGTTCGACGGCCGCCCCCAGATTCTTGCCGACCGCATCAGCGGTGTCGTGCTCACCGTCGGCGTCGGTGTAGTACACCGTGGTGGTCGAGACATCCGACAACGACAGGTTTCCGACGTCGGTGACCTTGAAGCCGGCCGCCGCGAGCTGGTCCTTGGTGCGCGCGGCGACGCCTTCCTTGGAGGAGATGTTGTAGACGCGCACCTCGGCCTGGTTGGCGGCGGGCTTGCTGGTCGGCGTGGGTGACGAGCTGGAGCTGACACTGGTGGCGGGCGAGGCCGACTCGTCGTCGGACTTCCCCGACGAGCTCAAGGCCTGCCAACCGAGCAGCAGGAAGATGACGCCCAGGAACAGCAGCACCATCACCATGGCCCGCAGCGGGAGGCCCGTAGAGTCGGGAACTCGCTCTTTCACGAACCCACTGTAGCGAGTCAGGTCACCTCAAACCCGAGCCGCCGCGCGGCCCGCGCCTTCTGCCGGCTGGCGCGCAGCCGACGCAGCCGTTTCACCAGCATGGGGTCGGCCGCCAGCGCCTCGGGCCGGTCGACGAGAGCGTTGAGCACCTGGTAATAGCGCGTCGCCGACATCGAGAACAGTTCTTTGATCGCCTCTTCCTTCACTCCGGCGTACTTCCACCACTGACGTTCGAAGGCGAGGATGTCGTGTTCGCGGCGGGTGAGGCCATCGGCGATCTCAGAGTCGTCCCCCGATCGATTTGCCCGCGCCATGGCGCTGTCCATATCGCTTCCCCTGGACCCTTCCGGCGATTCTCGAACTGCTCTGCTCATTTGACTTACCTAGGGGCATGTTTCGGCGCTTATTGAAACACGCCGCGAACCCTCAAGCCGTCATCAAGACCCGCGAGTCGGCCGATTGGCGCCGATTGCCCGCGCCGGATCGCCCCGTGCCCGCGCGCCCGGGTGCGGTAGTTTAGCCGACCATGGCAGTCGTACCCATTCGCATCGTGGGAGATCCGGTCTTGCGCACCCCGATGACGCCGGTGCCGGTTGCCGCCGACGGATCCCTGCCGGCGGGGCTGTCCGAACTGATCGCCACGATGTACGACACCATGGACGCCGCGCACGGGGTCGGCTTGGCCGCCAACCAGATCGGCCAAGGCGTGCGGCTGTTCGTCTACGACTGCGCCGACGACCGCGGGCTGACGAACCGGCGGCGCGGGGTCGTCGTCAATCCGGTCCTGGAGACTTCCGAAGTACCGGAAACGATGCCCGACCCGGGCGCCGACGAGGAAGGTTGCCTGTCGGTACCGGGCGAGTCGTTCCCCACCGGCCGCGCGAAGTGGGCGCGGGTCACCGGACTGGACGCCGAGGGCAATCCGGTGGACATCGAGGGCACCGGCCTGTTCGCGCGGATGCTGCAGCACGAGACGGGTCACCTGGACGGCTTTCTCTACCTGGATCGCCTCATCGGCCGCTACGCCCGCAGCGCGAAACGGGCCGTCAAGTCGCACGGCTGGGGCGTTCCGGGCCTGTCGTGGCTGCCGGGCGAGGGGCCGGACCCGTTCGGTCACTGATGATCTCTTGGCGCCCTGATGATTTCGTGGCCGAGCCTCGGGACCCGCGTGACGGTTCGCTACCGGCGCCCGGCCGGCTCGCTCCCGCCTCTGACCGACGCGGTGGGGCACCTGCTGGCGGTCGATCCGGTGGTGCGGGTGCGGACGAAAACGGGGGCGGTCGTCGAGTTGGCGCCCGCGGACGTCGTGGCGCTGCGGGAGCTGACCGACGCGCCGGTGCGCACTTCCGACATCCGGGCGCTGGAGCGTGGGGGCGGGGGCGGCGGGCCCCGGGGGGTGCTGGCGGGGGTGGACGGCTGGCTGCTGCGGGGCGCGCCCGGGGCCGGCCTTGCC
>JARLGR010000230.1 GCA_031292665.1 Mycobacterium sp.
AGCGCCAGGTCGCACTCGCCCGAGCGCAGTGACTGCACCGCCATGTGCAGCGCCACCAACGACGACGAACACGCCGTATCCACCGACACCGCCGGGCCCTCCAACCCCAGCACATACGACACCCGCCCCGACGCCACGCTCGAGGTCATGCCGGTCAGCCGGTAACCCTCGATCTCCTCCGCCAACATTCCGTAGCCCTGGACGATGAGGCCCGCGAACACCCCGGTGGCGCTGCCCCGCAACCGGGTGGGGTCAATCCCGGCCCGCTCCAACGCCTCCCACGCCAGCTCCAGCAGCATCCGGTGCTGGGGATCCATCGCCAACGCCTCGCTGGGCGCGATGCCGAAGAACGCCGGGTCGAAATCCGCGACACCGTCGACGAACCCGCCGGTGCGCGCGTAGCACTTGTGGCGCGCGTCGGGATCCGGGTCGAACAGCCCGGCCAGGTCCCAGCCGCGGTCGGTGGGAAAATCCGACATCACGTCGCGGCCGTCGGCAACCATCTGCCACAGGGCCTCCGGGGAGTCGATTCCGCCCGGGAAGCGGCAGGACATACCGACGATCGCGATCGGCTCGTTCGACCGCTCCAGCAGCGCACGGTTGGTGCGCTTCAGGCGCTCCACCTGGACCAGCGCTTTGCGCAGCGCCTCGGTCGCATGCTGGAGTTGATCAACCATTGCTAACCTCGCCTAACCCTTGCCCTGGCCGTCTGTTCCGCCGGATGACGGCCGTCGCCGCGTCACGGAATTTGCTGCACGAAGCGATGTCGCCGCCTCTTCGACGAGCGTCGTGCTGCCCTCCGGCCCAAGAATTCCGCTGGCGAGTATGGCCAAATCCGGCGCGATTTCAAAACGTCCGATACCCCCCACCGCTAGAGGAGGACCGGCTCGACGATCCTATGGGCCATGCGGAACGCCTTCTCGGAAAAGATGCCACCCTGCGCTCCCGATGCGCCCGCTGCACACGGGTCGCCCGTACACCTGGGAACACCCGGCCTGTCGTCCATGGCGCGACTGTACCCGGCTATCCATCGGCGGTGCTCATGCGCATGTCCGTTTGCAGCGTGGTGAGGCTTAAGGCGGACGGGGCGAACGATCCGGTCAGACGCCGGCGCGGCGCCAGCCGTCGGCGGCCCGGGCGGCGCGGATCAGCACGTCGCACAATTCGCGCAGTTCGGTTGCCCCGGCCCCTTCGTCGAGCGCGGTGGCGACATCCTCTGCGGCGCATCGCACCTGATAGATCCGGTCCGACAGGTCGGCCGCGTCGTCGGCCGACAGTACCACCGCGTCGGCGGGCAGGGCCCCTGCTCCCCCGCGGTTCAGCGAGGCCCGCTGCTCATACGCCCGCTGCCGGCACGACTGGCGGCAGTACTGGCGGCGACGGCCCATCGCCGCATCCGACACGTCCCGACCGCACCAGCGGCACGGTTGGGGCTGGGCGCGGCGGGTCACGCCTGCCGACTCTAGTCCGGGCGTTCCGGCGATCCCGGTATCTGCCGGTGTCTGCCGTATCATTGAAGGTCGCGTCGCGCATCCCGCGTGTCGGCTTGGGAACTAAGCAGACCGTCATAGCGTTTGCCACACGGACAGACTCGCAACACCGAAGAAAACCCAGAGGAGTAGCACACATGGCTGATCGCGTCTTGAGAGGCAGTCGCCTTGGAGCCGTGAGCTACGAGACCGACCGCAACCACGACCTCGCGCCTCGTCAGATCGCGCGGTACCGGACCGAGAACGGCGAGGAGTTCGAGGTCCCCTTCGCCGACGACGCCGAGATTCCCGGCAGCTGGCAGTGCCGCAACGGCATGGAAGGCACCCTGATCGAGGGTGACCTGCCCGAGCCGAAGAAGGTCAAGCCGCCGCGGACGCACTGGGACATGCTGCTCGAGCGCCGCTCGGTGGACGAGCTCGACGAGCTGCTCAAGGAGCGCCTCGACATCATCCGGTCACGCCGCCGCGGCTGACCCCCGGTTAGTTTTCAGCCGGCGCCGGCCGGCTGAAGCTAGGCGTGGTCGTGGGCCCGCGCGGGACGCACGTGGTCGAGCCGCCCCTGGACGCCCCATCGGGTGACCCTGACCAGCGCCTCGCGGATGTTGGAACCGCTCATCTTGGACACGCCGAGTTCGCGTTCGGTGAACGTGATCGGCACCTCGACGATGACGAATCCTTTGCAGACGGTGCGCCACGTCAGATCGATCTGGAAGCAGTACCCCTTGGAGTCCACCGCGTCGAGGCCAATGGCCTCGAGGACTTCCCGGCGGTAGGCGCGGAAGCCGGCGGTGATGTCATGGACGCCGACACCGAGCGCCACCCGGGCGTAGGTGTTGGCCGTCCAGGACAGGGCCCAGCGCCGCCACGGCCAATTTCGCACCGTGCCCCCCTCGACGTAGCGTGAGCCGATGGCCAGGTCGGCTCCGGCGTCGATCGCATCCAGCAGCCGGTGGAGCTGTTCGGGGGCGTGACTGCCGTCGGCGTCCATCTCGACGAGCACCGAGTATGGCCTGCTCAGCCCCCAGGCAAAGCCGGCCAGGTAGGCCGCACCCAGACCGCCCTTGGCGGTGCGATGCATGACGTGCGTGCGGCCGGGGTCGGCCGCGGCCAGCTCGTCGGCCAGTTGCCCGGTGCCGTCCGGGCTGCTGTCGTCGACGATGAGCAGGTGCACGCCTGGGCACGCATCCTTGAGCCGCCGGTGGATCACCGGCAGGTTCTCCCGCTCGTCGTAGGTCGGGATGATCACCAGGGTGTGCTGGCTGGGAAGGTCGCCCGGGGCCCGGGGTGCCGGCTTGCCGGTAGTCATGTAGCTCCTTTGTCTTGCCCGATATCAGGTCGGCCGCCCTCGTCGGGCGGGCTGTCGTTCATCGACTCCGGGCCGTCATCTGGCGGACTTCCGTCGGGCGCGATGTCGTGCGGCGCCTCTGCGCCGCCCTCGTCGTCGGCACGGGGCTCGGCGGCGTCTTCGGATTCATCCCGACGCCCGGCCCCGAGACGCACCGGACGCGGGGACCACCTATTGTGCCGTATCCCGGCCAGGATTACCGCTCCGGCCGCCCCCACCAGGACCCATTGCAGGATGGGGCCCCAGCGGGTGGCCGGCGTCAGCTTCGTTTTGAGGCGCACCTGGAGGTCCAGGTAGGCGGGCTGGAAGAAGTCGGTCCGTACCAGGTCGGCGCCGTCCGGGGCGATCACCGCGCTGATACCCGTCGTGCCGGCGACCACGACGTATCGGTCGTGCTCGACGGCCCTGACCTCGGCGAACGCCAGCTGCTGCTCACTCATCGTCTTGTTGAAGGTTGCGTTATTGCTCGGCACTGCCAGCAGTTGCGCGCCGTTGCGGACCGCATTCCGGGGCGCACGGTCGAAGATCACCTCCCAGCAGGTGGCCACCCCGACCGGCACGCCGGCGATGTGCACGACGCCGCTCCCGGTGCCGGGCACCATATGACCGGCCCGGTCGGCGTACCCGGAGAGGTGCTTGAAAAGCCACGGCATCGGCAGGTACTCGCCAAACGGTTGCACGATCTCCTTGTCGTGGCGGTCGGCCGGTCCGGTGACCGGGTTCCACACGATGACCGTGTTGGTGTATTCGGGAGCCGACTGTGGCCGCCCCGGGACATCGAGGACGGTGCCGATGAGGATTGGTGCGCCGATCGCCGCGGCCGCTTCCGCGATCTGCTGCCCGGCGTCGGCGTTGACGAACGGGTCGACGTCCGACGAGTCCTCGGGCCAGATCACGAACTGGGGCTGCGGCGCGGCCCCCGCGCGCACGTCCTCGGCCAGGAGCAGCGTCTCCCGGACGTGGTTGTCCAGCACCGCTCGGCGTTCCGCGTTGAAGTCGAGGCCCAGGCGCGGCACGTTGCCCTGCACGACGGCGACCGTGACCGTGGGTTCCCCGCCGGATCCCATACCGGCGTGCCGCACCTGCGGCCAGACGATGACGGCGGCGAGCAATACCAGGCAGATGGACGCGCCCGGCAGCACGACCGCGGGCGGCGGCGGGGCGGCTTCGGGCGTGGCCTCGCCTGCGCCCGCGACGCTCGGACCCCGGTCACCGGCCTTCCACCACTCCACGACCTCCAACCCGATGGCGGTCACGCTGAAGCCCACCAGCATGACCGCGAATGAGAGCAGCGCAACCCCGCCGAGTTGGACCAGCGGCAACAACGGGCCCTGCGCCTGGCCGAAAGCCACCGACCCCCAGGGAAAGCCCCCGAACGGCACGACCGACTTCAACCATTCCTGGGCCGCCCACAGCACCGCGAACCAGATCGGCCACCCGGGCAGCCGGCGCACCACCACGGCGAACAGGCCGAAAAGTCCGGGGAACAGCGCGGACGTGGTCGCCAGCGCCAGCCAGGGCATGGCCCCGACCAGGCTGCTGATCCAGGGCAGCAGCGGGACATAGAAGGCGAGTCCGAAGAGGAATCCGTAGCCCATACCGCCCGCCGGCGTCGTTGCGGGGCGCGTCAGCACCCAGGCCAGCAGCGCGGCGCCGACGACGGCGGCCCACCACCAGTTCAGCGGCGGGAAGCTCGCGCACAGCAGCAGGCCGCCCGCGACGGCCAGCGCCAACCGCGGCAGACGCGGCAGGAGCGCGGTTCGGGCAGCGCCCAGCCGATGGGCCGGGCCCGGGCCGTCGGGCCACCCCGCGGGCTGAGCGTCGGGTTGCGCCGGGTCCGCGGGCTCGTCCTCCTCCGCATCGATGTAAAACGCGACGGGGTCCTCATCGCGGTCCGATTCGGCTTCGTCGTTGACGGGGTCGCCGGCCGGGCCCTCGTCAGTGCGGCCGGCCCCGTCGTCCCCGGCGGGACGCTGCTCGCCCGGCAACGATTCGTCAGCCATGGATCACAGCGCCCCGATGCACCGTTCGTCGGCATCGCGGTAAGGCGTCGCCCGGGTCCAAGCGCGGCAGCGCAGGCACGCGGGAACGCGGATCGGTGGACCAGCGCTGGACCCCGTCGGGGGGCGCGCTGACCTCGAGGGTCTCGACGTCCCACACGGCGTAGGAGGCCGGCGCACCGGGCACCAGGGTGCCCGTAGTGCCGTCGTGCACACCGGCCGCCCGCCAGCCGCCGCGGGTGGCGGCGGCGAAGGCGGCTCGCGTCGAGACTGCGCTACCGGGGGTGCGATGGTTGACCGCCGCGCGCACGCTCGCCCACGGGTCAAGGCCCGTCACCGGGGCGTCCGAACCTAGCGCGAGGGGCACGCCTTGGGATGCTAACAGCGCAAGCGGGTTGAGCCGACTGCCTCGTTGCGCCCCCAGCCGCCGCGCGTACATGCCGTCGGTGCCGCCCCACAGGGCATCGAAATTGGGCTGCACGCTGGCGATGACGCCCCATTCGCCCAGCCGGGAGGCCTGATCCGCCGTGATCATCTCCACGTGCTCCAGGCGGGGCCCGCAGCGGGCGACGGCCGCCACGCCGAGATCCCCGACCACCCGCTCGAACGCCGCGACTACCGCCGATACCGCGGCGTCGCCGATGACATGGAACCCGGCGGTCACCTCGGCCTCGGTGCATGCCCGCACGTGGGCCTCGACGGCCTCGGCGTCCAGGTGGCAGGTGCCGACGCAGTCCGGGACGTCGGCGTACGGCTCGTGCAACCAGGCGGTGTGTGACCCGAGCGCCCCGTCCACGAACAGGTCGCCGGCCAACCCGCGGGCCCCGGTCTGCTCCATCAGCGCGCGGGCCTGTGCGGGCGTGGTCACTGCCTCGCCCCAGTAGCCGATCACCTCGACCCCCTCGTCGAGGGCGCGCAGCGCCCGCCAGTCATCGAGCCCGCCGATGTCGGGGCCGGCGCATTCGTGGACCGCGACGATGCCGGCCGCGGCCGCCGCCTGCAA
>JARLGR010000231.1 GCA_031292665.1 Mycobacterium sp.
GTGAAGCTGGGGAATCGTGGCTGACAGAGTGGGCGACCCGGGCGCCGCCCTCCACGCGGGCGTCTACAACGTCTACACCGGAGAGTTGGGGGGAACGTCAGTGCCGACGGCGGCCCAGTTGGGCCTCGAGCCCCCCCGATTCTGTGCGCAGTGCGGTCGCCGGATGGTGGTGCAGGTCCGCCCCGACGGCTGGCGGGCACAATGCTCGCGGCACGGGCACCTGGACTCAGCCGATCTAGAGGCGCAGCGGTGACCGCGCAGGAGGCACCGGGGGCGTCGGACCCGGCAGGCGCCGCCCGCACATCGCGGACGCGCGCGATCGTCATCGCCGGTCTCGCCATGTCGGTCGCCGGGGCGCTGATCGGCGGGCTGTGGGCGTGGATCGCCCCGCCGATCCACGCGGTCGTGGCGATCACGCACTCCGGCGAGCGCGTGCATGACTATCTGGGCAACGAATCGCAGCACTTCTTCGACGCGCCCTGCCTGATGCTGGGCCTGTTGACCGTGCTGGCGGTGGTCGCGGCGGTCCTCGTGTGGCAGTGGCGCGAGCACCGCGGTCCGGCGATGGTCATCGGGCTGTCGGCAGGGCTGGCGGCTGCCGCCGCCGTCGCATCGGCGCTGGGGGCGCTACTGGTTCGACTGAGCTACGGAACCTTGAACTTCGACGCGGTGCCGGTATTGGGAAAACCGTCGGTGGCGTACGTCGTCCAGGCTCCGCCGGTGTTCTTTTCGGACAAGCCGCTGCAGGTGGCGGCGACCCTCGTCTGGCCCGTCGCCATCGCGGCGCTGGTCTATGCCGTGCTCGCGGCGGCGCATGCCCGCGACGACCTCGCGGCCGTTCCGGCCGGCGATCGGCCGTCGTGTCCTATGGAGCCGGAAGCGTCCGTGTCATAGCGGCCGGCGGTGAACCGTCCGGCCGGTGAGGACCTTGGCCGCGATCTTGGCCAGCCGCGCCATGCCGACGTAGGTCATCGGATGGAACATCGTCGGCCAGGTGGTCCTGATCAGGTGCTCGGTCAGCGGCCGCCGGTCGAACCGGTCGGTGAGCCAGCGCAGCGTCATCGGCGCGGACAGCGGGTGCAGCAGCATGTGCTCGTTGAACGCGTCGCGGTGATAGGTGATCCGCGCGCCGCCCGCGGAATAGGCGTCGGCGAGGGCATCGATGTCGTTGACGTCGATCAGGTAGTCGTGCACGGCCTGGACGATCAACACCGGAGGGGTGGGCACGGCGGCGCCGAGCTTGATGTTGTCGAAGACGTACGTGACCTCGGGAGTCGACAGGATGGCCTCGAGCGGCTCGTCGAGGTAGTCGCCCATGTTCTTCCCGGCCATCCGCAGGACCGCCTCCACGGTCGTCATCTTCTCCAGCGATTCGAGCAGGGCGCGCCCCTCCTCGTTGGTGTGTTCTTTGATCACCCGGTCCAGGTCAGGGTAGATGTGGGCGAGCGCGGCCACCACCAGCGCGGGTAGCCCCGCAAGCAGGCTGCCGTTGAGCCTGCGGAAGGTGTGGCCCAGGTCCCCGACGGGTGACCCGAGCACCGCCCCCACGATGTCGAGTTCGGGTGCGTACGCGCCGCACATCTCGGCGGCCCACGCGCTGGCCAGTCCGCCGCCGGAGTACCCCCACAGCCCGATCGGCGCCCCTGCCGACAGGCCGAGGCGCTCGCAGCTCAGCGCGGCCCGGATGCCGTCCAGGACGCGGTAGCCCGGTTCGAACGGCGCCCCCCACAGGCCCCGGAGGCCCTCGTGGTCGGGCACCGAGACGGCCCACCCCTCGGCCACGGCGGCGAGGATCAGGAAAAGCTCGAACTGGCCTATCGACCCGAGGGCCTTAGCCTTGCGCCGCAGCGCATAGGACGGGAAACAGCGCGACGACATGGCGTCGATCGCGCACTGGTACGACAACAGCGGGCACGGGCGCTCAGGCGCCAGCTCGGCGGGCACGATCACCGTGGTCGCCGCCGCCTCGGGGATGCCGTTCATGTCCATGGTCCGGTACAGCAGCTGGACGGCCTTAACGGGCTGCGGTATCAGACCCAGAAAAGCCAGCTCGACGTCCCGCGAGCGCAGCACAGTGCCGGGTTCGGCGTGCTGGTAACCGAGCGGCGGCTGGTAGAACGGGTCGTCCGACGGCAACAGCGGGCGCACCTTGCGCTGCAACTCCTCATGCGGTGGCTGTGCGATCCACTGCGCGCCGACCGTGCCTGCCAGATTGCCGAGCTCAACCATTGAGGGTCCCTTCGTGGCCACCCGACATTCTCCCGCATGAACGGACGGTAGCCAAAACGCAATCGCCGCAGTGTGAGCCAGCTCGTGACATCCTCGCAGGGTTAGACCCGTCACTGCGGACGGGTGCTCACAGCGGATTCATAGCCGCCCCGGGGGGTCGCAGCGCGGCGAATTCGTCGGTGACCCGCAGTTGTGAGTCGGTGAAGTGGTAGAGCGCTGCCGGTCGTCCGCCGCTGCGCCCGGACTGCGCGAAGGTGCCGGTGTGCGAGATGACGCCGCGGCGGACCAGCACCCGTTGCAGATTCGTCGCGTCCACCTGATAGCCGAGGGCGGCGCCGTAGATGTCGCGCAGCGTCGAGAGTGCGAAATCCCTTGGTGCCAAGGCGAATCCGATGTTGGTGTAGGACAACTTCGCGACCAGTCTCGCGCGGGCGTAGGTCACCATCGGGCCGTGGTCGAACGCCATCGGCGGCAGCGAGTTGACCGGATGCCAGCGGGTGTCCGGTGGTAGTTCGGGCGTGGCGGGGGAGGGCACCAGCCCCAGAAAGGTCGACGCGATCGTCCGGGCGCCGGGGACCCGATGCGGATCGGAAAAGACCGCGAGCTGCTCGAGGTGCGCCACCTCCTTCAGGTCGACTTTCTCGGCCAGCTGGCGCCGGACCGAGGTGGTCATGTCCTCGTCGCTGCGCAGCCGTCCTCCCGGCAGCGACCAGGCGCCCTGCTGCGGATCCTGGGCACGCTGCCATAACAGGACCGTCAGCTGCGGTTTTCTGGAGCGCGGGCCTTTGGAGACCTGCTCGGTAACGTCGCGAACCTGGAACACGACGGCGAGCACCTCGTGCGCGGTGCTACCATGGGGCATGTTTTCGATCATAAGTCGAAAACCTCTCGATTGCGAAAGGGGCCGCCATGACGGTCATGACCCGCATGGACACGCTCTCTGAAGACTTGACCGCCCGCATCACCCATTCTGAAACCGGCTACGCCGGGGTGGACGGCGACGAGCAATGGGCCGCCGAAATCCGTCGACTGGCGAACCTGCGCAACGCCACCGTGCTCGCGCACAACTATCAGCTGCCCGCCATCCAGGACGTCGCCGACCACGTGGGCGACTCGCTGGCCCTGTCGCGCATCGCCGCAGAGGCGCCCGAGGACACCATCGTGTTCTGCGGCGTGCACTTCATGGCCGAGACCGCCAAGATCCTCAGCCCGGCCAAGACCGTCCTCATCCCGGACCAGCGGGCCGGCTGCTCGCTGGCCGACTCGATCACCGCGGACGAGCTGCGCGCCTGGAAGGACGAGCATCCCGGCGCCGTCGTCGTCTCCTACGTCAACACCACAGCGGCCGTGAAGGCGCAAACCGACGTCTGCTGCACCTCGTCCAACGCGGTCGACGTCGTCAACTCGATCGACCCCGATCGCGAGGTGCTGTTCTGCCCGGACCAATTCCTGGGCGCCCACGTCCGGCGGGTGACCGGTCGCACCAACATGCACGTGTGGGCCGGTGAGTGCCACGTGCACGCCGGCATCAACGGCGACGAGCTCACCGCCCGGGCCCGCGCGAACCCCGATGCCGAGCTGTTCGTGCATCCCGAATGCGGTTGTGCCACTTCGGCTTTGTACCTCGCCGGCGAAGGCGCCTTCCCGCCGGGCCGGGTCAAGATCCTGTCCACCGGCGGCATGCTCGAGGCCGCCAACTCCACGCGCGCCCGCAAGGTTCTGGTCGCCACCGAGGTCGGCATGCTGTATCAGCTGCGCCGGGCCGCGCCCCAGGTCGACTTCCAAGCGGTCAACGACCGCGCGTCCTGCAAGTTCATGAAGATGATCACCCCCGCGGCGCTGTTGCGCTGCCTGGTCGAGGGTGCGGACGAGGTTCACGTCGACCCGGATGTCGCGGCGGCAGCCCGCCGCAGTGTGCAGCGCATGATCGAGATCGGGCAACCGGGTGGTGGCGAATGACGGCGCGGCCGTGGACGGACACCGCCGA
>JARLGR010000038.1 GCA_031292665.1 Mycobacterium sp.
GCCAGACCGTCGGCTGCCATCAACAACGCCCGCGCCCGGACCACCTCGCGATGCGGCGCCGACGGTGAGCGCGAC
Source organism: Mycobacterium sp. (assembly GCA_031292665.1). Taxonomy (GTDB): domain Bacteria; phylum Actinomycetota; class Actinomycetes; order Mycobacteriales; family Mycobacteriaceae; genus Mycobacterium. Next base: position 76 of record JARLGR010000038.1, read on the forward strand.
ACGGACTCAAGAACCTCACGCTGCCCTGCGGACACCAGCAGAGCCGGAGCGGGTCGCCTCATGCTGTGAATCATACCAGATAATCGCCAATTAATTGCAGGACACACCACTAGTTGCTCAGTCCGACGACCAGATTGATGGTGACCGCGAGGATCACCGCTCCAAAGAGGTAGGAGAGCAACGCCTGGCATAGTGCGATCACTCGAAGCTGCCGTGTCTCCAGCTCGGTGTCGGACACCTGGTAGGTCATGCCGATCGTAAAACCCAGATACAAGAAATCTCGGAACCACGGTTCCTCAGTTCCTTTGAAGCTGATTCCACGGCCGGCGTTCGAGTAGTAGACGTCGGCATAGCGGAGGCTGAAGACCGTGTGGATGACGAGCCACGCCGCAACGATACTGACCACCCCGACCGCTGCGGCGACATTCCTTTCGACTCCGTGCTTCGAACCTGCGGCAAGCAGATGGCCGACGCCAGCCAGACTCGCTACGCTCGCCAAAAGGACGACGACATCACTGACCCACCTCGTCGGCGGGTCTTCAGGGCCAATATGATTGCGCGTCCGTTCGGCGTTCATTGGGAAAACAACGATCCACGTCCACCCGAGATAAACGCACGCCGCCGCGATCCACCCGACGGCCGGCGCATAGGTCGAGCCGGCCCTGACACCGACCGCCGTAGACACTGCAAGACCTACCATTGCCGCCAGTGCCAGCCGGATGACGACTCGTGTCTGTCGGCTCAACTGAGCTTGCTTTTCCATGCCGCAAGCTAAGCACCCGTTGACCAGCCGGAAAAGTTACTTGGTGGACGGGTATGCAGCCGAGACGAGTGCAGGCTAACGGTGATCAAAGGTCGTTATCCATTTACCGAACTTTCTTCTACGTATCTGACCTTTGCCGTCCTTATCAGCAATTACAGCGCGTCGAGGGCGCTGTTTAATCATTTTGCTGATGTGACGTGGGATCATAGCTGGCCACGCCGAAACACCAGCGCAGACAGAGTAATTCGCATTATCTCGGCGGGCTAGACGGGCGAGTGCTGCCGTTTGTGCAAGCGAAACCAACAGCGCGCCAACGGATCTCGGCACTATCACCCCGCCCCCTTACCGCCGCCGCCCGGCGCCTCAGGGGGCTCCGGACCACCCCCCAATCGGGTCACCCCCTGGATCCGGGCCCCCTCAAAGTCTCTGAGGGCCCCTCACGCTCCCGGTTGGGGTCGAGTCGAGCGGCCCGAGTCCTGATCATCGAGGGACCAAGAACCCGCAGGCGAGGCCTCAGGGCACATTCCCATACGTCCTGGCGATCTGTTTACCGGCATCGGACAAATTTCAAGACGAGTGCGCGACGATGCCGGCCTCAGGGGGGGCCACTGACTGCCAGATTTTTCATTTTCCGACAGATGAATTGACCCAAATGGTCGCGGAGTCGGTCAATCTCTCGACCGAGCAGGTCACCGACGTCCCCGGATCACCCGGCGTTCGCCAAATAGCGAAGCCTTCCACCAGGAGTCGGAGTACTCCCGGGCCGATGGCTGACACAGCTCAGCCGGAAGTCTTCTGTCGCTGGGTGATCCCCGCCGCATAGCGGGCAGCGATACGAAGGGGCGGGATCGGAGGCGTGTCCACCGGCGGAGGGCTGGGCATGCGCCGAGCGGTAGGCCTCTTGCCATCCCACCGCGAAATGCCCCGTTTGAGGTTTCATGGCGGCGGGGAATTGCGACGCGTGATGCGGTAAGACAGGGCAGGGCCACCGCACAGGAGGCCCATCGTGACGCCAGCAAGCTGGTCGGATTAAGTCAATCGCATATCCGGGACGCGCGTGTCCCGAGTAGCTCATCGCAGCCACGGTCAGCTCCCCCCTTGCGGGCAAGTTCTTCTTGCATCGGCGAATGACGGTGCAAATGGGCAACCCGTCTGAGATTTCTAGGCCGATGTATCGGCTGGCTGCGGCTGGTCGAAGGTAGACGGTGAAAGCCCGCCTGCCGCGCAAGCCCGGTGACAGGATGACATCATGACAATGTCGTCTCAGCCCGGCTTGCGCCAATTGACGACACCACGGGCGGCCGCACTGGCCGGTGTGGTGTTCGCGCTGCTGTTTGGTGCTGTATTGATCTTGATCCGGACCAAAATGCCCGAGGGCGTGCAGGGTTCGGCTCAGTGGCTGAACAGTCGCCGCGGCGGGATCGCGGCGGCAGCGGAGCTGATGCCGTTCGCCGGCATCAGCTTCCTGTGGTTCATGGGCGTGGTGCGCGACGGCTTGGGGCGCTACGAAGACCGGTTCTTCTCGACTGTCTTTCTGGGTAGTGGTCTGCTGTTTCTGGCGATGATGTTTGTTTCCATGTCGCTGGCTGCCGGCCTGGGAGCGACCAACACCGCCGTGACCGATCCGGCGGCCCATGCCGAGATGGTCGATTTCGGGAAGATGGTTGTGCTGTCATCCACCAAGACCTATGCGGTCCGGATGGCCGCGGTGTTCATGATGTCGCTGGCGACAATGTGGTTGAGGACGGGCTTGATGCCACGCTGGCTAGTTGGACTGAGCTATCTCGCTGCAGTCTCGCTGCTCCTGGCAAGCGACGTCAGCATGTGGATCACGATGGCGTTCCCCGTATGGGTGCTGGTGGTGAGCGGCTTGTTATTGGCCCGCGCAGGGCTGTTTGAGCAGCTGAGGGCCGGCGACGATGGACCGACTGAACCCTCCAGATGAACCACGGCGGAACGATTCGTTGCCTAGCCAAGTTGCCGTCGGCGAAACAGGTTCGTGAGCCGCGATCGGGGGGTAGCGTCGCGCCCATCGGAGCAAGTTGAGGGGAGAACGAAGATGCCGGCGACCGATCACGACTGGAGCAAACCCGCGGCGGTGGCCATCCCGAAGGAGGGGTACTTCGAGCTCGAGCGGGGCCGCTACGGCCCGATCTATCCGCGGACTCCTGCCTGCTACGGGTTTTCGATCATTGCGAAGGTTAAGGAGGGACGCGAGGGGGTTGTCCGTGCCTACGGCAAGCAGATCGAGGAGGCTATCGCGGGCAGCCCCGATGTGCTAGCGCCGCTGCGACTGCATTACCTGCGCTGGGTGCTCTTCGACGTCGGTTCCGGGCTGCATTTTCAGTACCAGGGCATCTTTGACACCGATTTCGATAAGTACACCGAGGATGCGGTGCAGCTGTTCAGCCAGACCGGGATCACCACGGTGTTCACCAACCTGGAGGGCTTCCCGGAAGACTGGAAAGAGAATCCTGACGCCTTCGTGCAGTTCGTTCGCGAACACCAGTGCCCCAGTTTCCTGGAGTACGGGGAGTACCCATATGTTACGGCCGATGAGATCAAGAAGGCGCTGCGGCTCAAAGCGGCGTTTTCCGACATGCTTGATCAGATGCAGTGATCCGCACCAGGCGGTGCGCTGATGCTTGAGTTCGACGATATCCAGCACATTCTGCTGACCCGTACACCAGCGATGACCGGGCGCTACGAGTTCCTGACGTTCAGCAACCCGGCGGGGGGCCGGGCGTGGCTGTCCGAGCTGATCCCCGCGGTCGAATCGGCCGCCACAGCGCAAGCCTCGATGGATAGCACCAAGCGGTGGGTCACGCTGGCGTTCACGTGGAACGGCTTGCGGGCGCTCGGGGTTCCCGAGGAATCCCTGGCAACTTTCCCGGAGGAGTTTCGCCAGGGCATGGCGGCCCGGGCCGACATCTTGGGCGATACCGGCGCTGCCCACCCAGACAACTGGGTGGGCGGACTGGCAGGCGCTGACTTGCACGCGATCGCGATCCTGTTTGCTCGCGACGACGCTGAACATGCGCGGGCCACCGGGGTGCACGACGAGCTGGTGACCCGGTGCGACGGTGTGCGGCGGCTGTCGTTTCTGGATTTGAACGCGACGCCGCCGTTCAATTACGCACACGATCACTTCGGGTTCCGGGATAGGTTGTCGCAGCCTGTGATCGAGGGCTCGGGTGAAGAGCCCACGCCGGGGTCGGGCGCGCCGCTGAAGCCGGGCGAGTTCATCCTCGGTTATCCGGACGAGCTCGGGCCGGTCGCAGATCTGCCGCTGCCAGAAGTCCTGTCCCGCAATGGCAGCTACATGGCCTACCGGCGGTTGCAGGAGCACGTTGGACTGTTCCGCGACTATATCCGGGAGAAGGCCGAGACGCCGGATGATGAGGAGCTGCTGGCGGCGAAGTTCATGGGCCGCTGGCGCAGCGGCGCCCCGCTGGTGTTGGCACCCGATAAGGACGATCCCGAGCTGGGCGCGGATCCTATGCGCAACAACGACTTCAACTACAAGGAGATGGATCCACTCGGGTATGCCTGCCCGCTAGGATCGCACGCGCGACGCCTCAACCCGCGCGACACCGCGCACAACATGAACCGGCGCAGGATGATTCGCCGGGGTGCCACCTACGGTCCTGCCCTGCCCGAGGGCGCGCCCGACGACGGGGTGGATCGTGGCATCGCCGCGTTCATCATTTGCGCCAGCCTGGTTAGGCAATTCGAGTTCGCGCAGAACGTCTGGATCAACGACCGCACGTTCCACGAGCTCGGCAACGAGCACGATCCGATATGCGGAACCCAGGACGGAACAATGGAGTTCACGATTCCCAAGCGGCCGATCCGCAAGGTCCACAAAGGCTTGCCGGCATTCACCACCCTCAAGGGTGGGGCCTACTTCTTCATGCCGGGCATCAACGCGATGCGCTACCTCGCGGCGCTCGACAGTTAAGAGGCACGACCATGAGCATGCTGCCCCCTGCACGCACCTACAACCAAGCCCATGTCCCCCGCAAGCACACCCCAGGTCACCGGCGCATCAGCATCTACTGGACCTGGAGCTACCCGTGGGAAGCCCAACGCGACCCCGCCGCGATGTACAACCGCTTCTCCACCATGACCGAAGTCCGCAACGCCTTGTGGCCCAGCTATGAGACACCGGAATACGACGAGGCGCACTTCCTGCAGGGCATCGCCGGCACCCTGGAACTTTTTCACCGCTCGGCGCTGGCGTTCCAGGACCTGGCCGGCGAAGCCACCGGCCACCCGGTCGCCGTGTTCCAGCGCATCGACCAGGCGGGCTACCAGCTCCCGATCGACGAGCGGATCCTCGCCGACACCGACACCCTCATGGTCTTCGGGCTGGACCACATCCTCTCGGAACAAGAAGCCGCACCCGAGGAGATCAGCGCTATTCGGAAATGGCTGCAACGAGAAGGCACGTGCCTGCTGCTGGCCCCGCATCACGACGTGGGCTTCACCGACGATTTCGCCCAGCGTCAGGTTGAATACCAGCACCACGGCGACCCGCTGGTGCCACGCCAGCAGCGGTTCGGTCAATACACTCGCTCACTGATGAAGGCGCTCGATGTTCCGGTTCACAACAAGTGGGGGCTGCGTCCCGCCGTCGTCGAGGGCACCAACGAGATCGCACCACTCACAGCGTCCCGCGACTTAGACGCGCCAAGGCTGCTCGACAACGTCACCACGTTCAACTTCCATCCCCACCTGCCGCACTACGAACTCACCGCACCGGAGAGCGACTCGGTGCGGGTGCTGGGTCGTCAACGCATCGATCCCACGAGGCCCCATCCCTTCGCCGCGGCAGGCAACACCGAATTCAACGCGCTCATCTGGATGCCGCCGTCGGGCTGGCGTGCCGGCGACATCGTCCTCGTCGATTCCACGAACTTCACGACGCTTTTCGGCGGCACCGACAGCCTCAAGAATTTTTGGCACAACCTCGCCACCATGAAATGACGTTCCTACGGC
>JARLGR010000232.1 GCA_031292665.1 Mycobacterium sp.
CTCAGTCTAAAGTCGCCGGACCGCTCAGCTGGCCGGTCCGATGACACCGCAGGCGACCCGCTCCATTGGCATCGCCATTTCGCCGCCTTCGGCGCCGTGCAGCATCAAAGCCGTTTTGTTGCCCGCCAACAGCTCGTCCCTGGTGAACGCGTCGGTCGTCGTAACCAGGTAAGCGGACCCGTCCGAGCGCACCTCGAGCGAGGTCAGGTCGCCGCTCTCGGGCTTGCCGGTGTGCCCGGGCGCCTGGTAGTGACCGCCGGCGGACAGGAAGTTACCGGGCGGACCGCCGGTCGGCGCAACCGAATTCGGTTCGCACTTGCCGATTTCGTGGACGTGCATGCCGTGGAAGCCGGGCGCCAGGATGCCGCCGGCCACCGTCTTGACCGTGACGGTGACGTACCCGCCGGTGAAATCGAACGTCGCCGTGGCGACGTCCCGGCCGTCGGGTGCCTTCAGGTGCGCGGTGAGCGAATCACCGCCGGGCGAAGCGCTGGTTGTCGTCGGCGACGACACCGGTGCACCACTCTTGACGGCGGGCGTGGTGCCGGGCTGGCTGCTCGGGTTCTGACCCGGACTGCACGCGGTGACAGCCAGGACGGGAAGCCCCACCACGAGGGTAGCGATACCACTGATTTTCATCATGACGGGCAGCCTAGCCCGCAACGGCGACGCCGTATCCGGCGATGTGTCGATTTCGCGGCAGAAGCCGCTAGGGACCGGCGTCGATGCGCTCCAGTCGGCCCTCGGTGTAGGAGGCGATCTGATCGACGATGACGCGTAACCGGGCGCCGTCGTCGGCGGCGGTGGTGAACGCCGCGGCAAAGATCGGGTCCAGCGTTCCCGGCGCCCCGGCGGAGAGCCACTGCGCCACCCGGTGGATCCGCTCGCGCTGCCGGGCCTGCGTATCCCGATGCTGCGCGTCAGACATGATGAACTGCAGAGCAAGGATCTTCAATAAGGCGACCTCGGCGCGCACCAGGTCGGGTACCCGCAAGTCGGCCCGGTAGCGAAACAGCGGGCCCGGGCCGGCCCCCGCACGCGTGGTCGCGATGGCGGCCGACGCGAACCTGCCGACCAATTCACTGGTCAGGCGCTTGAGGGCGACCGAGGCCGCCAGCGTGGCGTCGTACTTTCCGACCGCCGCCACCACCGGCAGACCCGACAGCCGCCGCGCGGCCGCCATGAAGTCGTCGGCGCTCACCCGGGAGAACTCGCTCTCCCCCAGCTTGGCCAGCGCGGCCACCTCGTCGTCGTCGGCGAGCACCCGCAGGTCGATGCGCTGGGCGACGACGCCGTCCTCGACGTCATGCACCGAATAGGCGACGTCGTCGGCCCAGTCCATCACCTGAGCCTCCAGGCAGACCCGCTCTCCCGGTGCGCGCGAACGAACCCAGGCGGCCGGTTCGCGGTCCTCGTCGTAGAAGCCGAACTTGCGTCTCCCGTTTCCAGGCCCCCGCCCACGGGTCCACGGATACTTGGTGACCGCATCCAGGGATGCGCGGGTCAAGTTCAATCCCACGCTGTTGCCTTGCTCGTCAAGGACTTTCGGCTCGAGGCTGGTCAGAATCCGGAAGTTCTGGGCGTTGCCCTCGAAGCCGCCGTACTGGGCGGCGACCTCGTCGAGCGCGTGCTCGCCGTTGTGCCCGTAGGGCGGGTGCCCGATGTCATGGGCCAGGCCGGCCAGCTCGACCAGGTCCAGGTCGCAGGCCAATCCGACGGCCATCCCCCGCCCGATCTGGGCCACTTCCAGCGAGTGCGTCAACCGGGTGCGCGGAGTGTCGCCCTCGCGGGGCCCGACGACCTGCGTCTTGTCGGCCAGGCGGCGCAGCGCGGCGCTGTGCAGCACCCGCGCCCTGTCCCGGGCGAAGTCGCTGCGGTGCTGACCTTCCGTACCCGGCAGGCCCGCGGTCTTCGGCGCTTCGCGTACCCGCCGCTCGCGGTCGAAGTCGTCGTAGGGGTCCTGCTGATTCGTGATCACCGACGCACAGTCTGCCAGGGAATCCTCCCACCTCATGCCTAGTGGCCCGGATCGCCACAGGTCTACATTGAGACGCTATGCGCACTGCTCGCCTGCTCGGCGTGATCCTGACGGTCCTCGGCGCGGGGCTGCTGCTGGCACCGGCGGCCGGCGCACAACCACCGCTCCAGCTCCCGAACTACGTCACCGACAACGCCGGAGCCCTCTCGGACTCCGGTCGTGCCGCGGTCACGTCGGCCATCGGCAAGCTGTATGCCGATCGCCACGTCCGGCTCTGGGTCGTCTACGTCGACAACTTCTCCGGGCAGAGCGCGGACAACTGGGCCAGAAGCACCCGAAGCATGAACGACTTGGGTGACTACGACGCGCTGCTGGCCGTGTCGACCGGCGGCCGCGCCTACGCCTTCCTGGTGCCGTCCGCGGTCAAGAGTGTCAGCTCAACGCAGGTGGACGAGCTGCGCCGGGACAGGATCGAGCCCGCGCTGCGTAACGCCGACTGGAGCGGCGCGGCGGTCGCGGCGGCCAACGGGCTCGACCCCTCGACCCATTCGTCGGGCCCGGCGGTGCTGCTGGTGGCGCTGGCCGTCATCGTCGTAGCAGTACTGATCCTGCTGGTTGTCATGCGCTACCGCCGCCGCCGACGGCGCGCGGCCGCGCTGGCGGCGGCGCGGCGAGTCGACCCCACCGACGCCAAGGCGCTGGCCGCCGTGCCTCTCGAGGCGCTCGACGACCTGTCGCGTTCGATGGTGGTCGACGTGGACAACGCGATGCGCACCAGCTCCAACGAACTCGACGTGGCGATCGCCGAGTTCGGCGAGCAGCGGACTCAACCGTTCAGTCAGGCCGTGAAGAACGCGAAAGCCGCTCTGTCCCAAGCGTTCACCGTGCGCCAGCAACTCGATGACGACACCCCCGAGACCCCCGCGCAGCAACGGGAGCTGCTCACCCGGGTGATTGTGTCCGCAGCGCGCGCCGACCATGAACTCGAGTCGCAGCGAGAGGCGTTCGAGAAAATGCGTGACCTGGTGATCAACGCCTCGTCCCGGCTCGACAGCCTGACCCAGCAGTACGTGGAGCTGACCACCCGCATCGACCCGGCCGCGCAGCGGCTGGCCGAGCTGCGCAACGACTTCGACCCGGCCGCGCTCGCTTCGGTGTCCGGAAATGTCGCGGCAGCCAAGGAACGGCTGGAATTCGCCGACCGCAACATCGGCGCGGCCCGTGCAGCGGCCAGCCAGGCGGTGAGCGAACAGCAGGCCGCCCTGGTGGATGCCTTCCGCGCCGCCGAGTCGGCGCTCGGCCAGGCGCGTGCGCTGCTGGACGCGGTCGACAACGCCGCCGGCGACATCCGGCACGCCATAGCCGGGCTGCCGTCGGTCATCGCCGACGCCCAGGCGGGCATCGAGCGGGCGGAGGAGTTACTAAAGAAGACACAGAACACCAAATCCGCGCACGCCGGCGAACTGGTCGCGGCGCGGGACGCGGCGGGCCGGGCGGTCGAGTACGCCCGCGGCGGCGGCTCGGCCGATCCGCTCGGGGCGTTCGGGCAGCTGACCAAGGCCGATGCCGACCTCGACCGGATACTGGCCACGATCGCCGAGGAGCAGGCCAACGCCGAGCGGCTTCGCCGCTCCTACCAGCAGGCGCTGTTCACCGCCGAGTCGCGGGTGCGCGGGGTCTCCGACTACATCGACACGCGGCGGGGCATCATCGGCCCGGAAGCCCGCACCAGGATCGCCGAAGCCACACGGCACCTCCAAGCCGCGCGGGATAAGGGAGCGACGGACGTGACCGAGGCGATCGCGCACGCCAACGCGGCGTCGACGCTGGCGGCTCAGGCGCAGTCGCTGGCCAACGACGACCTGCAATCGGCCCAGCAGGCCTACTCCGGTCGCCGGGGCAGCGATATGGGGGCCATGGTCGGTGGGATCATCATCGGTGACCTGCTCAGCGGCGGCATGGGGGGCGGGTTCGGCGGCTGGAGCCCAACGTCCTACGGGGGCTCACCCGGGGGCTCATCGGATGGCGGCCTGATGGGTGGCGGCGGCCGATTCTGACCCGCTCGCGCGAACGGAGTGGCTCCAGACATAGCCATGTCCCCGGGTACGTGATACCCGGGGACATGGTCGTGCTTCATCAGTCGGGCGGGCGCGCCGCCCCGACCGGTCTTTTTAGCCCCAGCTGGAGCCGACGGCGCTGTCGGTGCTGGCCATGTTGCTGCCGGCGCTCTGCACCTTCTGGCCGTGTGAGTTGGCCTGCTCGTAAATCACCTGGAAGTTACGACCCAACTGGGTGATGAACTCCTGGCAGGCCACCGAACCGGCGCCACCCCAGAAATCACCCGCGGCCAGCACATCACGAACGATGGCCTGATGCTCTTGCTCCAAC